>CAZLXD010000029.1:0-21245 GCA_964563185.1 uncultured Chitinophaga sp. | reverse complement strand
TTTATCTATTAAATAAGCAGATTGTTTGGTTAAATGTGGTGCCGGTTAGCTTAAATAAGCATAGCAACTAAATTTTTTACATCCTTACCGGCATTTAGGCTGAAAGCTTTTGGGTTTTTAAAATACGAGAGGCTTGTAATTGACACCAGCGCAAGCCCACAGTGGAGTTGTGGCTTCTCGTTAAATATAAAACGCACTTGTGGGTTTGGTGAGTTGGGCGCGAAGCTAGTTGAGAATTAGCGCAGGGTGGGTTATTCCCTATACCTTGTATAAACCCCCGCAGCAAACAGGCAAAGCGCCCCGCCTACCACACCACTCAGGCGCAGGCCTAAGTCATGCCCCGGGTCTTTGCCGTAAAGGGTAAGCATGGCAAACAGCATAATGCCCACTGTTTGTCCCAGTTTTTGAAACAGCGCCCTCATTCCAAAATACATTCCCTCTTTGTTTTGTCCGGTTAGCTTGGCGTCAATTTCGGCTATGTCGGCTACTACCGTGTTGGGCAGTATGCCCAAAAAAGAATCGAACAAACCAAACAGCACCATTAGCGCCACCACCTGCACCAAAGGCGAAACGGGGTAGCGGCCCAAATGGTAAATACCGAAAAATACCACCGATAGCGCGAGAAACGCCATCACCATCATCTTCTTTTTACTGAATTTCTTTTCCAGCACATTCACCACCGGATACATGCATAGCGTAACCACCACCATGCAGGCCATTAGCGGGGTGCCCCAGGCTTCGGGCAGGTTCAGCAGCACTTTTACATAGTATAACAGCCCGCCTGTAATAACTGCCGTAGAAAAAAAGAAAGCGGCATCGGCCACAGCAAATACTCTGAAGTTGTGGTTGTGCCAGGCATTGCGCAGCGAGGTAAGCACCGGCTCCGAGGCAGTGGCGGGCTTGCAGTATTTCTTTTCGTCAATAGTAAACGCTGGCACCAGCATGGCTACCGCACCCACCACGTTTACTATACCAATGGCGTATTGTATAGCAGTTAACCGGGCCATGCCCGGTGCAAGCGTTTGAATAAAATCGGCAATAGCCGGAGCAATGGTGCTGAACACCACCCCCAGTATAAAGCCCACACTTTGCGCAGTGCTCAGGTGCATTTTACCGTTGGGGAAATGCCCCAGTTCTGCCAGCAGCGCATTGTAAGGAATTACATACAAGCCAAAAAAGAAGTAGTAGCCCAACTGCACCAATGCCAGCCAAAACACATTGAAGTTGTGCTCCGTAGGGTAAGGCGGAATAAACATAAGAATGGCGAAGAAGGCCATAGGAACAGCGGCTGCCCGCATAAACGGAATGCGCCTGCCTAAGCGAAAATTGCTGCGGTCGCTAAAGTTGGCAATCAGCGGGTCCACCACAGCATCGAACAGCCTGCCTGCTGCCGTAACTAATGCAATTACATTGAACACCACAAATATGGTTACCTGTGGTACTAAGTTGCTCATACCTGCATTTTGCGGGGGCAGGTACACATACAGCAGCATTACCGATATAAGATTGATGGATAAACTCCACCCGAAAATTCCGAAGCCGTAAAAAACCAGCCCCTTAAACGGCAGCCGCTGTGGTTGATGCATGTTGCGCAATATAGGGTTTCAAACGCGTTTGAATAACACTCCTTTTCGCTTTGGGGATACTTCGAATTTCCGGCTTTTAAAAATGTGGCACTTGCGTAACCCCGGTTCTTTTTAATCTACCACATTTTCAGTTGCGTTTCCTTTAACACAAAACTTTTGCGGTGCAGGGGAGTTTGTCCCAATTCCATTATTACCTTACGGTGGGCAGCGGTAGCGTAGCCTTTGTTTTGCAGCCAGCCGTATTCGGGGTATTGGGTGTGCGCGTTTTCCATGTATTCATCGCGGTAGGTTTTGGCAAGTACGGAAGCGGCCGCTATGCTCAGGTATTTGCCATCGCCTTCAACAATAGTTTGGTGCGGAATGTTTTTGTAAGGCTTAAAGCGGTTGCCATCCACAATAACAAACCCGAAATTCTGCTTCAGTTTATCCAATGCTAAGTGCATGGCTAAAATGGAGGCGTTCAGAATATTTATCTCATCAATCTTTTCATTATTTACCGAGGCTACCGCAAAGGCGGCTGCTTCTTTTTCAATAACGGGGCGCAGTTCATCGCGCTGTTTGCGGGTAAGTTTTTTGGAGTCGTTCAGTAAAGGATTTCTAAAATTTTTTGGAAGAATAACGGCAGCGGCATACACCGGGCCTGCTAAGCAGCCGCGTCCAGCCTCATCGCATCCGGCCTCGGTAAACCTTGTTTGGTAGAAAAGCGAAAGCACGTTCGAAGATGGAGTTTTAAAACAAAACAGAGTATGGTTTGCTAACCCTGCGCAAACCGGCTTGTTTTACTATTTACCACAACGGCCATCACTTAGAAACCGTTAGGAAGTTCTATCTGTAATCAGGACAGTTTTATCTGCCGCATAAAGTCTACCGTTACCTGAATATCGTTGTAAATAACACGGTCTTGCGCGTAGTAAGGAACAATTTTGCGGTAGTCGGCCTTTATGCTTTCTATCAGCGGAGAGCTGTTTAGCGGCTTACGGAAATCGAGCGCTTGCATGGCCGTCATAAACTCAATGGCCAGCACCTTTTCAATATTGTAAACAATCTTGTAGGTTTTTACAGCTGCGTTGGCGCCCATGCTTACGTGGTCTTCCTGCCCATCGCTGCTGGTAATAGTATCTACACTAGCTGGGGTGGCTAACTGTTTGTTCATGGAAACTATGGCAGCAGCGGTGTATTGCGGAATCATTAAACCGGAATTCAGGCCGCTGTCTTCCACTAAAAACTTAGGCAGCCCGCGCTTGCCCGAAATAAGCTGAAATGTTCTTCGCTCGGAAATACTGGCCAGTTCACTTACCGCTATGCCCAGATAATCCAACGCAATAGCCAAAGGCTCGCCATGAAAATTTCCTCCGCTTAAAATCAAATTCTCCTCCTCGAAAATGAGCGGGTTATCGGTTACCGCATTTATCTCCCGTTCAAAAACATCGTGCACTTGCGTAACCGCATATTTTACGGCCCCGTGTACCTGCGGCACACAGCGGAACGAGTAAGGGTCCTGCACATTTTCCTTTTGCTGCCGGGCAATTTCGCTTCCTTCTAAAAAACGCAACACATTTTCGGCACTTTCAATTTGCCCCTGATGGTTTCTTATGCGCTGTATAGCCGGATGAAAAGGATTGGTTTGCGCATCGAAAGCATCTACCGAAACCGCAGCCGTAAAATCGGCCAGCTTTGCCACCCGTGCAGCCTCCATTAGCGAATAACAACCCCAGGCACTCATAAACTGTGTGCCGTTCAGCAGGGCCAAACCTTCCTTTGCTTTCAGCTTTACGGGTTGAATGTTCAATTCCTTAAAAACATCTTCGGTGTTTCTTTTTTCGCCTTTATAACGAACCCACCCTTTGCCAATAAGCGGTAATGTTAAGTGCGCCAAAGGTGCCAAATCGCCACTGGCACCCAGCGAGCCCACTTCCCAAATAACGGGGTAAACTTCCTTGTTGTAAAGCTCCACCAGCTTGTTCAGCGTTTCGTTCGAAATGCCCGAATACCCTTTCGAAAGCCCCTTTATTTTCAAAAGCATCATCAGCTTTACCACTTCCGGCTTTACCTCATCGCCCATACCGCAGGCGTGGCTCATTACTAAGTTTTCCTGTAACTGCTCCAACTGGTCTTGAGGAATTTCCACATCGCATAGCGCCCCGAAGCCGGTGTTAATGCCATAGTATCGCGCCCCGGGTTCCGAAATCTTTTTGTCGAGAAAAGCGCGGTTAGCAGCTACCTTCTGCCGGGCATCGGCTGCTACTTCAATTTTGGATTCAGCAGCCAAAAAATTGCGCAGCTGTTGAATGGTAATATCAGAATTGCTGATAGTAAAAGTGGGATTCATGCACCAAACCTACACGAATTTATGGCACAGGAAAACCTGCTTATTGCAGCAATACTTTTTTAGTAAGGCGCAAGCCCGGCCTGCTCAGCGTAACTAAGTAAATCCCCTTGGGTTGGTTAGGAAGCGAAATTATTTGCGAGGCTCCCGAAGTGTTTCCTTCTGAAACCACTGCACCCAACAGGTTAACCACCTGCCAGCGGTAACTGCTTTCGGCAGATAGGTTAGCTATGGATATACTTTCTTTTTGAGCAATAACTGAAATACTCTTTTCTTCTTTTTCAATAATGCCTGTTGGCTGAGCAATGGTAATAATAATAGTATCCGATGCTTCGCAGCCATGGGCATTACTGCATTTTAAAATAACCGTGTAAACGCCCGGGCTGTAGAACGAAATATCGGGATTAGTAACTCCGGTAATGATAGTTCCGTCACTGAAACTCCATGTGTAATACGAGGCATTTGAAACGGAAGAAAACAGCTGGATTATTTGCCCTACTAAAGCATAATAGGCAGAGGCGGTAATATTAACCCCTATGCGGTGGCCTTTAACATACACCTGCTTGTATACAATATAATCGTTGTAAACAAAACGTACATTATAGTTGCCTTCAGGCAAATAAGAGAAAGTGAAACTTCCGGTTACAGCGGGGTAAGAGGCCATAAGTAAACCAACCGAATCATACACATTACAACTGTTCCATGTAATGGAAGAATCCTGCACTACCTCAATACTTCCACCCCAGTTGTTGCAATCCGCATCAGAAGTACTGATAATGGGCGCGTATGAAATATGCAATACAAAGCGCCCTGTAATTAACTGCCCCTGAGCAGAGGTAAACTGGTAGGCATTGCCCCGCAAATCATAAAAGTTGCCGGTTACTTTATCCTCTAAACGTATTATGGAGGCATTGTCGAAGTTATCAAGCAGGCTGGGGAAAACGGAAAACACACCGGAGGTATCGGTTTTTATTCCTACGCTTATCTGCACCGCACTTACAAAAGCACCATAGCCGTTAATAAGGCAGGCAACACTATCAGATGTAAGCGTGTAAATTTGCGGAACAATATTGGACGGGTTGAATGATTTGGGGGCATCTTCCTGAAAATTGTAAGCCGAAGAGGTGCCATAATCCAAATACACCGTTGTTTCATCTGAAAAACCTGTAGCATTGTTCTGCACTATAAGCTTTACCTGCTTTTTACCAACACCGGCAAAAAGTAACGAAGACAGCAAAACAAGAAGGAATGTGGTAGTGGCCCTCATAAATTTTTAAAGCACATCTCTATTTTAATCAGACAATCTAATACCCCCGAAGGTTGGATATTGCACAATATAGGCCAAAAAACCCGGCCTGTCAAGTAATTTATAGCACAAGCCTGTTTCTAAGCTCCTCAATAGTAAAACCGCTTCCCTCTTCTTTCCGTTCTGTAACATTCCTAAGGCGGAATTGTTTGCTTTCCATTTCATTTCCGCCAATTTCAACCATATACGGTATGCCCTTTTGTTCGGCATAGGTAAAGTGCTTTTGCTTTTTTACATTACCCAGAAATATTTCTGCTGCAATACCCGCATTGCGCAGGGTTTGCACCTGGTTAAAAGTAAATTCCTCCACTTCACTATCGCGGGGGACAAACAACACTTTTACCCCTTGCGCTATAGTGGCCGGGAAAAGGTTTAACTCTTCCATTACATCGTAAATACGCTCAATACCAAAGCTAATACCCACCCCGCTCAGGTTTTGCCCGCCAAACATTTCGGTAAGGTTGTCGTAGCGGCCACCGCCACCGAGGGAACTTGTAATGGAGCCTTCTTTAGCGGTTACTTCCCAAACGGTACCTGTGTAGTAATCTAAACCGCGCATAAGTGAGCCTTCGAAGTAAACTTCCGTACTGCTGTTGAAGTAACTCATAACGTAGTTCAATTCGTTCGAAGCTGTAAATCCGTCAAACTTGAAATACGGCCTGTTAATCAGGTATCCCCACAACTCATCAATTTGAGCGGTGCTTAACTCTAGTTGAATTAGTTGGTCAACTACACCTGTTTGTCCTAACTTATCAAGTTTGTCAATTATGACTATTGCCTCTCTTTTTTTATCTCCAGTAACTCCAACTTTTTCAAAAACTTCATCAATCAGTTTTCTGTTGTTGATTTTTATAGAAACAGGCAATTGAAGTTTCTTAAAGACCTCTGCATAAATTTGTGTTAGTTCCACCTCATTCAACAACGAGCTACTTCCAATCACATCCGCATCGCATTGGTAAAATTCCTGGTAGCGACCCTTCTGCGGCCTATCTGCCCGCCAAACCGGGCCAATGTGAAAGCGCTTAAAAGGAAAAGCCAGTTTATCCTGATGTTGCACTACATACCGCGCTAAAGGAACAGTGAGGTCGTAACGCAAACCTTTCTCAGCAATCAAAGGAGTTACCTCCTGCGGTGTAAGTTTACTTACATCAGACATCCGGCTTCGGACATCGGACAAATAATCTCCGCTGTTCAAAATCTTAAACAACAACTTATCGCCTTCCTCGCCATACTTACCGGTAAGGGTTTCCAGGCGCTCAATAGCCGGTGTTTCAATTTGCTCAAAACCGTACTTGCGAAAAACGCTCTTTATAGTATCGAAAATGTAGTTGCGCTTAGCTACTTCCTGCGGTAAAAAATCGCGGGTGCCTTTGCTTAAGGAGGGTTTTATCTTCTTCACTTCACTCATGCCTGCAATTTACTAAGCCTTTCAATAATCTTATCAGTCGCCACATCCAGCATATCGTAAACTTCCTGATAATGTGCCTCTGTTAACCCGTAAGGGTCGGGCACGGCCCGGTTTTGTTCCGGTGTAACTTCGTTCATTATCAGCTTTACCTTTTCCTTCTGCGCTTCAGTGCTTGCCATGGCGCAAACGTTCTGGTAGTTGGTGCTGTCCATTACATATAGAATATCGAAGTCTTCCAAATCATCTTTGGTAATGGGGCGAGAGCGCTGGTAGGTAATGTCAACACCGTTTTTATTCATTACTGCAATAGACTTCGGGTTGGGCAGTTCGCCCTCGTGCCAGTCCGATGTGCCCGCTGAGTCAATTGTCCAGTTTAAGCCAAGCTTTTCCGCTTTGTGTTGCAACAGGCCATGTGCAATTGGCGAGCGGCAAATATTGCCAAGGCATACCATTAAAATTTTCATACTGCTTTATACTAAGGGGCGCAAATGTAAAATCATCTTACAATTAGCCGCTTTACGGTAGTTTGGCTGCCAATGGTGTATTGCAAAAGATAGACACCGGCTGCAAAGTGTTGTGTATTGATAAAGTATTTGTTGTCACCCGATTTGGTTTCACCGCTATAAACTGTTTGTAGTTTTTCTCCCAACATATTCAGGCATTCAATACGTATGGGTTGTGCAAAGTTAGTGGTAACTGGTAAACAAGTAATTCCCTTTGATGGATTCGGAAACGGGCTTAAAATTTCGGATTTGAGGTTTTCGGATTTAACGGAAGTTGTTCCCAATACTTTAAAGTTATAGAAGCCCTGCGGGGCAGTAATAGGGCGCACCTGCTGCTTGCCGCTGGTGGCGTATGCCTTTATGTAATAGAACACTTCGGTTCCGGCAGGTTGGGCAGGAATAGTGCCTTCATAGTGGTCGCCAAATACATCGTACATCGAAACACTTTGGTAGGTTGTGTTTGTATCGGTAGTGTAATAAAGTATAACGCTATCAATGCCACTGCGATGTTCCGCATAAGCGGCTACTACATACTGAAAGGTTGTATTGTATGTATCGCGCAGGCGCTGGTGGTTAATAAGCAGCGGGTCGCTTATACCAATCTCGTGCGTAATGCAGTGCAGTGCACCCGAAGCCGGAATGCTGGAAGTAGAGTTAATGCCTACCACTTTATAGCCGGGGCAGGCTTCTCGCCAAATACGTAAAGCTGTAGTGTCTGTAGGAATATTGTAGGTAGGAACTATGATGGTTTTATTAATGAAAGAAGCATTGGTGTAAGTCAGGTAATCTCCGCTGCCGCTTGGCCATTGCCCCCCGTCCGCTGGCATGGGAATTCGCACCACCCGCCAATCGGTTCCAAAACCTGTTTGAAAATTATGGAGCACATATTGCAGGTTGGCTTCAATATGCGGACCATCCGAAACTCCCTGTGGGTATTCGCCCACCATAATAGTTTCCTCATCCAACAGCTTCATGTGCATGTCAATGTGGTGTATGCCATCGTAGGGCAGGGTTTCCATTTTAATGTAGCGGCTAATACCATGAAACTTTTTCATGATGGTATCAATTTCTGCCTCGGTGTGGTTTACACCAAAACCTGCGCTCGCTTTATTGTCGGTTATAATCAGTTTCGAGGCAAAGGCGGTTCCCATGCCATCGCTCATCCAGTTGCCGCCTGTGTTTACCAAATTGTAAGGTGCTTGTGTGGTGCTGTAAACCGGCACCTGTAAATTTTTGGCTAAAGCCAGTGGTATAGTATCGTCTTTGGGGCGCGGGCGGTTGTAAATCCAATCTACAAACACCAGCGAGTCTACCTTATTCAGGTACACATTGTTATGTCCGTAATCGCGCACCCACACACTGTTGTAGGGGGCATTTAAAAAAGTAATGTTGGTGGTGTCCATACCATTGTTCTGCAAATCGGTAATAACGTTTTGTGCATTGTTGGTTACCACATACATGCGGCACTCCTGCTTGCCATAGCGCACAATTTCGCGCAGCATACTGCTGTAACTTGTCCAGGTAACTATGTAGCCCCGGCTTTCTTCCCATTCGGCCATGCTGCGTATGTGGTTAGCAACCGGAGGGTTTACCAAAAAGTTGTAGTTGCGGTTACCGTCTTCCGTAAAAGGGGGGCTATAGTTTTGCAGCGCATTTATTTCATGGGCAGTTAAGCCAACGGGTAAATTTTGAGCATACCCCCTTGCCATGGAAAGTATAAACACAAAAGGAAGGAGTTTTTTCATGAGCATTTTTACTTAACGGAAACCTAAAATAGAAGCTTTTGAACGAACCGGCATTCTTTGTTACTTAGCAACATATAAACCCTGAACCCATGCCACAGTTTATACTGCTTATACGCGAAGACCTTACGCGCTACCCCCGCCCCCGGGAGGAGTTGGAGGTCATTGTTAAAGCACACTCCGAATGGGCCCGCCAACTGGCTGCCAAAGGAATTTTTAAAGATGGCAACGGCATTGGCAGCGATGGCCGGCTGATTGAAATGATAAATGGCGACTTAATAGTAGAACCCATACGCGATATGTATGAGGGCATAGGCGGATACTACATTATTGAAGCCGAAGACTTAGCCGCTGCCGTAGAAATTGCCAAACAGTGCCCTACCTGCAAACACGGTGATTTAGTAGAGGTAAGGCCGCTGGGGGCTTAGGGGTTATTAGGTATTTTCAGAAGCATAAAACCCGATAAATAAATTAAGCTCCCGCTTTTTTATGGGGCCTTGTTTTAGCACTTACCTTGTTTTGCTGCAATTAAACAGGCAGTTTATTATTTAACTCAAGTTGCCAGTACAAAATAGCGGGCTTCAGCCCGCACAAAACAACTATTTTCCGCTTATCTTTTGCTATGCAGTTGGTTTAAACCAACTGCAAATGCAGGATAAAAGGAGATTCTCTGTTTAAGGCGACTAAAGTCGCCTTAAACTAGCAACTTGGGTTATTTATACCCAGTGTTGAAGGCTTGCTACAGTAAACAATGCCCTGCCTCCCCCATTTGCGAACTACTATATTCTTTACAAAGCAGGGTTTAGACATGTGGGAAGGTTCGATTCCGTAAGCGAAATCGTGTCTTCCCACATGTGGAAGTGCAATATTCCTTAGCAAGTCGGGGTTCGCAATGTGGGAAGGTTCGATTCCGTAAGTGAAATCGGGTCTTCCCACATGGGGAAGTGCAATATTCCTTAGCAAGTCGGGGTTCGCAATGTGGGAAGGTTCGATTCCGTAAGTGAAATCGGGTCTTCCCACATGGGGAAGTGCAATATTCCTTAGCAAGTTGGGGTTTACAATGTGGGAAGGTTTAATTTCGTAAGCGAAATCGCATCTTCCCACAACGGTAAGTAGCCATTTTTATTAAAAAATTAAGCTTTATTGACCAATTATTGACCTTATGTCAGCCGAAAAGAAACTTTTCCCGAGAACTGTAGAAGACCGTTTTAAAGCATTGGAAGCTGCCTGGAAGCAGAACGACCAAATGGGGGTTAACTCCATACTTAGCCTTAAAACCCGCGACCGCCTCATTAACATATTTCCGCTTTACCGCAATAAAATGCAAATGCGGCAGGTGCGTAAAATGCATTACAGCAAGTTGGCCCTGCAAAAGCGGCAGGCGCAGGATACCTGTGCGCTGTACTGTTCGCACTTTTTTCAGGTGCTTAACCTGTGCATAGCCCGGGGCGAGTTTAAGGCAAGCGACCGGGCCGCCTTCGGGTTGCCGGTTGAAAACACCGCAGCGCCCCGCCCGGCTACGGGTGGCCAGGTACTGTTGCAGGCGGAACGTATTATTAAAGGCGAAGCCATACGGGTAGGGGCCGGTGGAGCGCCCATGAGTAACCCTTCGGCTGCGCAGGTGGAGGCGAAGCTGAACCTTTTTAGGCCGCTTTTTCAGCAAACCAGCAATGCCAAAGATGCTTACGATGCCGCCCAGGAAGACCTGGAGGCATTAAACAAAGAGGCGAACGGGGTAATTAAAAAAGTATGGGCCGAGGTGGAAAATTTTTACAACGAACACTCCCGGCCTTCTATGCGCGAGCACGCCCGCAGGTGGGGAGTAATATACGAGCGCAGCGGGCACACTAAAAAATTAACCGGCACCGTAACCGATGCCCATACCCATGAACCCCTGCCGGGAGTTACTATAATGTTTACCGGTGGGCGCAACAAAACCCTGAGCGACACTTACGGGCGCTTTGCCCTTAGCACTACTTTAATGCATGAACAAACCCTTACCGCCCGGCTTACCGGCTACCAAACCACTATGGTAACCGTTAACCTGCTTGAAGGGAAAGGTGCTGTGGCGGAGGTGAAGATGGTAAAGGAGGAGTAGGAGGGCATGAATATACAGCGATGCCATCCCGTAAAGAGATGGCATCGCTGTATCTGTGGCCTGTCTTCTATCAATTCCTGCTTATTCCTTCACCAACCTTTTTACTGCGCTGCCCAGTTTAACCAAGTAAACACCGGCCTGTAGTGTAGCGGTTGAAACCGAAAACGAAGGGCTTACTGCTTTTTCGCTGTATACCATGCGGCCGGTTACATCATAAATTTCCAGCCGCTGGCCGGCTTCTGCTTTTTCAATACGTATCTCTAACTTTTCTTTAAACGGATTGGGGAACACCGAAAAGCGGGTATCATCGGCCACAGTGCCAACGGAACTAATGTTATCGTCCAGCGTGTTGTAAACCACATTGGTGAGTATAGGCGGGTTAAAGTCGAAGTAAATATCGGCCCGGTTGGTTACTATACTGCCGTTGGTGTAGTTGCTGTTAGGCTGTATGCTGTATTGTATGTAACCGTGGCTGGCGGGTTCGTTGCTAAAACTATCGGGCAGCATTATCTGGTCGAAAATAAATTTCACCGCGCGGTTGCTGTTATCAATGGCTACTTCGTACGGGTGCGAAGCGGCTTTTACTTTCAGCGTAGCCAAATTTAAGTGTGCCGAAATGGTATCAACAATCACTACATCTTCGGCTAAATAATTACCGGTGTTTTGAAACCGCACCGTGTAACTAAGCACCGTGTTGGGGTTTACTGCATGGTTATCGCTGTAACCAACGGGCGAAACAGCTTTATCATTCGGGTCGTAGCTGCCCACCACCGTTACAAACTCGCGGGTTTGCAGGGTATCTAACGAAGAGCAACTGGAGTTAACCACCAAAGCTGAGTATTGCAGAACAGTGCCTAAAGCAACAGCAGGCGGGGGGGGTGTTTGAAAAGCAATGTTTGCCTGCCATTGGCCCCCAATGTTAAGGTTGCCTGTTTGCCACTCCAGCATTTTAGCAACCGTATCAACTAATGAAGGTGTAGGCGTAGCACTTATATATGATTGCAGTGCCGGATAAAACATGCGGATGGTTTGGGAAACGGGCGAGCCTGATAGTTCGTTTTTAAATTTTACCACTATATCGTTGCTAAAGCCGGGGCGGGGAGGTGGGTTGTTAGCAATAACGCTAAGATTGCCTACACAAACATTGGCGGGCACCACCACAGCAAAGTCGTTATAGGGGTAAGCGTTTCCAACTACCACTGCGCTGGTTGTTATGTTCGGAGGATTAACTGTAAAGGCTGCCACCTGTGAAGCGGGTGCGGGGGCTATAACATAGCTGCCGTTTAATGCAAAGGTGTAGTAATATCCTGCACTATTAGTTAGCCCTATGTAGTCATTCCCTATGTTAACCATTTGGTTGGCAGCGCCTACATCACCGGCATCGTAACTGTTATTTTGATTTAGGTCGTAATATACTCTGCCACTTATGTAAGCTCCGTTTTGGTAGCTGCCGTTAAAGGGGGCGTAAGCAGCTGTTTGGTTAGTGTCAAGTGGAGGGCATACGGGAAAAGTGTTGTCAATAACTTTCAGATAGTATTTTAACCCTGCGGCATCCGCATCCGTCTGTATGGGTACTCCAATATCAGCAGTAACAATTATACGTGGTTTATACTGTCCGGCAGGGGCAGTGGTAGCTCCTGAAAATTTGATACAACCATGCTGTAGGGTAGAAAACGTGTTGTCGACCTGATCGGTAGCCCAGCATAAACCGTTGGGCAGTTCTTCAATAGAATCGAAACGTAGGGTGTTAACGGTAACGGATTGTCCTCCGAACATAAAATTGCTGAAGTTGTAAAATTCTACAACGGTGTTGGTTGACTGGTTGCGGTAAATACAAGGCACATCTTCATTAGGAGTAAATCCCGGTTGGGTCAAAGTTCCCGAAGAAGTACAAACAGAACTGCCCGAGTTACCGCAATATTGCCCGTAACTAAACAGAGTGGTTAAACAGAGGGCGAGTAAAAGATGTAAAGTTTTCATACGCTGGTGCTTTTAGGTTAAAAGATAAATCTAAAGGTAGCCCCCATTTATGCAGCAACCAAATTTCAATTGTCATGGTTTTGTCATTTTTTTTAAGAAGTGTGGCGTCATTGCGAGGAACGAGGCTTTGCGAGTGACGAAGCAATCTCGTGCGCTAAGAGATTGCTTCGCTCCACTCCGTTCCGCTCACAATAACGTTCTCTTTGTTCTGTGGTCTATGGACAGTCAACTGCCATCTTCCTCAAAAAACTATTTTCGCCCCTCAATCGTTATCAAAGCATGGACTTTATTATCAAACTTTTTTTAAATGCTATTGCGGTGGTGCTTACCGCTTATTTGCTCCCCGGTGTTCACCTCGAAAACTTCGGCTATGCCGTGTTGCTGGCTGCGCTGCTTTCCGTATTGAATGTTTCGCTTAAGCCCCTGTTGGTTTTTCTTACCATTCCCGCTACCATTTTTACCCTCGGGTTATTTCTGCTGGTTATTAATGCCCTTATTATTCTTACTGCCGACTGGATTATTACCGATGGCTTTAATGTTGATGGCTTTTGGTGGGCGCTGGCTTTCAGCTTAGTGCTGTCGTTTATCAGCGGCATTTTCGACCGCCTTACCGTTAAAAAAGACCACCGCGATGATTCCGTGAAGGTGTTTGATAAAGACGGAAAGCGCATTGTGTAATACCTCCGGCCCTTTCATCTTTACGGGTAAGTTGTATATTAACTGCCGCAGATGATGTTTGGAAAACTCCTCCCGCACAGGCTTTTACTTGTTGTTTTACTCGGCCCGCTGCTGCTGTTTGCTCAGCGCGGGGCATCGGTTATTAACCTTAAAACCGAAACCGATTCCACCCAATCGCTGGTTATTGGTATTTCTAAATACAACCAGCAAAGCCTGGAACTGAAGTATGCCCACCGCGATGCGCAATTGTTTTCTTCCTTTTTAAAAGATGCCGGCTGGAGCAGGCACGTCCATCAGCTCATAGATTCGGAGGCCACTGCCTACAACATTTACAAGGCAGTAAAGCAGCTGATAGTTTCAGCCGACAGTACCCAACCCGTGTTTATCTACTTTGCCGGCCATGGCGATAAAGTGGTGGAAAGCGATTTGGTGGGCGAAGCCTACCTGCTTGCCTGGGATGCCAACAATAACCGCGTGTACGATGGGGTAGGCGGCACTATTGAGTTTAGCAAGCTGGAAAACTATATTCAGAAACTGGCGAAAAACCGCAAGGCAAAGGTGTATCTGATACTCGATGCCTGCCACTCCGGCTTCGATCCTTACAAAGAAGGAATGCTGGCCGCTTACGATGAAGCGAACGAAAAATTTTCATCCGTTAATAAACTGTTGAGCTGTTCCGGCAACGAGTTGGCCTACGAAAACGACCGGCTAAAACATGGCGTATTTACCTACTACTTAGTGCAGGGTATGAAAGGCTTTGCCGATAACCCTGCCGATAACAACATTACCCTGGAGGAACTGAAAACTTACCTGACCGCTGCTGTTCAAAAAGAAACCGACAGTGCCCAAACACCCGTTATTACCCCCACCGCCAATGCAGGAATAATGGGCTCTCTTACCCCCGAACTGAAAGCCCTGTTAATGCAACCGGAGCAGAAAACAGTAAGCGGAGAAATGCTGGCTATGGGGCGCACTACTGATGGCGCTTCGGCTAAGCAAACCAGCGTAACCGACCCTGCCGTATTGCACTGGGTAGATAAGTTTAATGAAGCCTTTGCCGCCCGCAATTATTTTGGAGCCGATACGGGCTGTGCGTTTATTATCCGCCAGCTGGGCAACTCAAAAAAGGCACCCGCCTTTATTTTAGAACAAATGAAAGAGGTGCTGGCAGGCACGCTTATTACAAGCAGCCAGTTAGCTATTAACGAAATTCTGAAAGGGAAGGACAACCTGCCTGCCGTAGGGTATATCGAGCAGGCACGGCAAAGCGCTGATTCGGCTTTGTTGTTTCTGGAGGCGGGCGACCCCCGGCATCAGATAGCGGAAGTAAGTGCCGGGTACCTGCACGTGTTTGCGTTGCTGCGCAAAAGAGATTTCAAAAACTACGAAGCCGGTATGGCGGTGTGCCATGCGCTGTTGCAAAAGGAAAAACGGGCGGCCTACATTTACCTTATTAAAGCGCAGTTGCACGACTACCGCGAGGAATGGGATTCTGCCATTTACTTTGCCTCTTATGCTTCAAAGTTAGTTCCGGTGTGGACCTTCCCCTACAACATTATGGGGAATGCTTATCGCGAAAAAGGAGATTATACCAGCGCGTTCAACTGTTTCAGTAAAGCTATACAGCTCGATTCTGCCTTTGCCCGTTCCTATAACAACATCGGCAACCTATATAATGACAGCCGCATGTATAACCGTGCTGAGGAGTACTATCTCAAATCGCTTTCGTTAAAAGTTGATTCTGCGGAAATGGGTATTCCGCTTATGAATCTGGGCGTGGTAAACCGCGACAGAGGGAATATTATTAAAGCTGAACAATACTTCCAGCAGGCATTGATTGACAGCGCCAACTATCTGGCTTATCTGCGGCTAGGCAATCTGGAGCAGAACTTTAAGTATGATACTAAGAAAGCCGAAGAGTATTACCTGAAAGCGGTGGAAACAGAACCTTACCAGGCGGAATCGTATACCGAGCTGGCTGATTTTTACAGAGAAACTAAAAACGATACGGCCTATTGGTTACAGGCAGATAGTTTGTATAACACTGCCATACGGCTGAACCCTTACTATGAATGGGCCTACTTCGGCAAAGCTTACTTATACTACGATAAGTTTAAGAACACCGCAAAAGCCGATTCCTGTATAAATGCCGGAAGGCTGCTCAACGGAAACAAGATGCAGTTCCGCGACCATTTGGGGTGGTTCTATTATTATCAGGATAGCACAGACAAAGCCGTACGCACGCTACGCGAAACAATAGAAGCAGATACCCTGTACGGTGATGCGTATGAGAACCTGCACGAAATTCTTTACAAAGAAGTAAGCCACGATTCAGCATTTGCTTTACTGAAAACAGCCGTAACCCGAATGCCCCTTAACCCCAAGTGGTATACCATGATGGGCAACCATTACTACAGCATAGCGAACTACGACAGTGCCTTGCACTGGTACGGAAAGTGCCTGCAGGTTGATTCGCAGTTTGCTGTTTCGTATGCTTCGCTGGGAGTTTGTTATATGGAAGTTTTCGATGCTGTAAAGGCGATTCCCTCCATACAAAAGGCCATAGCGGCTAATCCGGTAAAAAACAAGTCGGCAGCTTTTATACAGTATGCCATCAATCAGGCCGAAGGGATTAACCAGGCGGGCAAAAAGATTTCCTTTTTAAAGCAGTTTCTAAGATTGAGCAATACCGACTATAACCTGTGGCTTCAATTGCTGGAGGAGACATACAACACCGGACAGCCCGATAAGCAGTTACTGGCCGATGGCTACCGGTATGTTTTATCGGGTAATCTGGGAAAGAAAGCGCTTTCGGTTATTTCTTATCGATTGTGTTTAATGGCTATTGAACTGAAGGATAAGAACAGTTTAAAAACAGCTTTTGAATGGTATAGCACCAACACCCGAAACACGGACCAAAACCTGTTAGCCGTAGCTGGCTATCTGCTCGGGCAGAAAGCGAAGAAGGATTTTAAGGATAGTTCTTTTGATACTTACAGCAAACTGAGCTATGCCCCCGGGTTTAATAAAGTAATGTCTAAAATAAATCGGGCGAAATGATGTTACGGCCAGGCTATCATATTCGCAATAAACTCGCTGCACGCGTTAGCATTTTCGCGCTTATGTTTTTTTGCCTGAATACTTACGGGGGCATAAATCTTAAGAACGGTAATTTTTATATCTCCTACAACGATTATACATACTGCGTACCGGGGAAGGGTTGTTTCGAAATTTCCCGAACCTATAATTCCATTACTGCCGATGTTACCTCTTTCGGCACCGGCTGGGGCTGCGACTTTGATACGCGGCTGTATTTTCTGCCTGATGGAACAGTTAAGCTTCACTACAACGGCAACGGAGCAACTCACTATTATATTAATGTTGTTGCGCAACCTTCCGTTAACGTAGAAATGATAAACAAACTGGCGGTGGCAGCATTAAAAAACAATCACATTTCTTCCGACCCTCTGAGTGTGTTAAAATGGAAAAATGATTTGTACAACAGCCGTTCGTTAAGGCTTGGTACATGGGTAAGTTTTGAACAAAAGGGATGGGTGCAGCCGGTTACACCTGTACCGGGCACCTATGAGTATGATGGTGCTTATGTAAACACTTTAGTTGTAAAGGAGGATGGTTTCTCTGAACTTTCTACCCGCTGCAACTGCAACGAGGGGCAGTTTAAAAAACTGTTTTTTAACCCGCAGGGCCGCATAATTAAAGAGTACCACAGCAACGATGAGGTAATAGATGAAAACGATTTTCATTACAACATTGCTTACAACGATAGTGGCCGGGCCGAGTGGGTTTACTTTGCCGATGATACCATTCATATTGAGTACAAGGGCCCATTCATCAGCCATATACTCGGCAAAGGCGGAGAGGCTTTTATAAGCATAAATGAGCAAAAGGATTTAGTAAGTGCCTACGAGTATAATTTTGGCAAAGGCGACAAAGTGGTAACAGATAGTTTCATTTATCATCACACTTATGATGCCATCCACAATATGACGGCTATTAGTTACACCGATGGCAGCAAGCTGTTTGTAACCTACGATGGCGGCATGGCCATTTCAATAAATGAAAGAGATACACTGTTAGCGCTTTACGACTATAAGTATTTTAACACGCCTGAAGGAACTTTAGATAATGACCATTATGCCACCAGCGTAACAAGAATTACCAGTCGCGATACCGTACGTAATTACTACGAGTGGCAGGCAAAAGTCGGCCCATCGGGCGAAAGTTACGAGGCGCTTTTTATACGCGATGAGAACGGAGACCGATATGAGGCTTACTACAACGAGTTTGAAGATGTTGAAAGAGTAGTTCGAAACGGATTAGCTACCACTTTTACATATAATAACCGGAGGAATCTGATAAACGCCTACGGAAACAAGTTCATTTACAACGTTACTTACAACGATGATGACGTTATGCTTAAAGCGGAAAAAATAGATTGCGGAACCGGTGATACCACCCTGCGCGTATATACTTACCGCAAGGGGCAGTTGGTAATAACCACCAAAAACGGAGTGCCGTATAAAATGAAATTCGACAAAGCCGGCAAAGTGATTGCCACCGAAGCAGCCGGAGAAACGCTGAAGTACGAATATGTATACGGTAGTATGGAATTTCCCTCCCATGTATTTTTTGATGATGGGCGGGAGTTGCAGTTAGATTATGATTTCTACGGAGAGCCTTCCTGCAAGCACGGATACAACAACAGCAGGGACGATACCAACGAGCTGTTCTCTGTGTATGAAAAACATTGGAAGAATACGGAGCCGCTCTACATTTCCCGAATGGGCGATGAGTAAACAAACCCGCAACCAAATTCTTCTAAATTCGCTCTGCTTTTTTTAGTAATGCCATAGCCATGATTTGGAGATTAGTTGCAGCACTGGTGCTGTTGAATATGAATGTGTTTGCCCAAAACAATGAACGCTGCGGAACCGACCAACTGGTAAAAAATATATTGCAGAACGACCCGGCTGCCGCACAGCAGTTAGAAGAAGGCTGGAACAGAATTAATGAATATTTAGACAGCGAAGGCAGCGATGCGAGAAATACGGTGGTTACTATTCCGGTGGTATTCCATGTTATCCATAGCGGCCAGGCCGAAGGTACAGGGCTGAATATTTCGGCAGCACAGTTACAATCGCAGCTTAATGTGCTGAACGAATGTTTTCGCAAAAGAAATGCCGATACTTCACTAATCCCTAACTGGTTTAAGGGCCGCGATGCAGATATGCAGATAGAGTTTTGCCTTGCCACCAGCGACCCGCAGGGTAATACCACAAGCGGCATTACCCGCGATTATTACCCCAACACCACCAACTTTGATGTAAACGTAAAACCGTTTACCCAGTGGGACCCTACCAGGTACCTCAACATCTGGAGCACCTCGCTTGCCAGCCCACTGCTGGGTTATGCCACTCCGCCCTTCTTTGGCCCTGCCAATCAGGATGGTGTGGTTTTAGACTATCGGCAAATAGGAAAAAATCCTGCTAATCCTTTTGGTTCAGGCAAAATGGGAAAAACATGTGTGCATGAAGTCGGCCACTGGCTGGGGCTGTATCATACCTTTCAGGATAGTTGTTCAGGAATGAATCCGCAAACCTGTAATATGGCCGGGGACCGTGTTTGCGATACGCCTCCTACTAAAGAAGCTACCTATGGCAGCTCTCCTAATTTGGTGCAAAACACCTGCAACGAAAGCCCGGTTGATGATTACGATATGTGGATGAACTACATGGACTACGTGGATGATAACTGGCTTATTATGTTCACCAAAGGCCAAAGCGATGTAGTGCGCGCAGTACTGAATACTTCGCGCCTTTCTATTCAGTCGAGTTTAGGCTGCACCAACACTGCCAGCACTTTCAGTTATACCGGCAAAGTGGTTGATGAAGCCACTAATTTGGGAGTAGATGGCGCTAAGGTATTGTTTGACGGCCCTCAGGATTTTGAAGCCACTACCGATGCCAACGGGAATTTCACCATTAGCAACATGTACGAAGGATACTATGATGTATATGCGGGTAAGTGGGGCTACCGTACTAAGTTTCACTTATCGCACGAGTATTTTCTTTCTGTTTCACCTACCGTTAATATTCCTATCCGTGGGCATCATTACTACGATGACTTTCTGCTCAATTACAACTGGGGCGTTACCAATACTTCGAGCGGTGGTTTCTGGATACGCGATGTTCCCAAAGGCACCTTTTACCAAAGCCAGGCCGCCAATCCCGAGCAGGACGTTTTGGATGATTTTGGCTTAAAGAGTTTTATAACCGGCAATGCCGGAGGAGCTGCTGATGTCGATGACGTGGATAACGGCACCTGCACACTTATCTCTCCTCCGTTTGATTTAACCGGCTACAGTGACCCGTATCTTCGTTATTACCGCTGGTTTGCCGATTTACAATTGGGGGGCAATGCTCCTGATGATGTAATGACCTTTAAATTGAATAACGGCTCTTCTACAGTTACCATCGAAACCCTTACTGCCAGCGATAATGAATGGAAACAGCGCGTTTTCCGGATAAGTGATTATATAAGCCTTACCAACTCTATGCGCCTGATAATTGACATTAGCGACCTGAATACAGGAAGTGCTAACATAGTAGAAGGTGCCATAGATAAATTTGAAGTGTTGGAAGGTGCTGCATTAGCGGTGGAAGATATAGCGGGCCTTGAGTCGGTATCGGTGTTTCCTAATCCTACCACGGGTGTGGTAAATGTTACCCTGAAGTCAACCGGCAATACAAAAACGACCGTGCAGGTGTTTAATGTAATGGGGCAATCGGTTTACGCTGAGGACAGGGACGGAGTTAACTTCAGTATTAACCTGAATACGCAACCTGCCGGGCTTTACTTTTTGCGTTTGGAGCAAGGCAGTTCTGAAAAAGTTGTAAAAATTTCACTTAGCCGGTAAACCATTCAGAGCCTACAGCATCTAATTACACAATTGGCATTGTAGTTGAAAAAAACTTGCCAAACAATTTACCGACTATGATCCGTGCAATTCTTTTTCTCCTTATTGCAGTTGTCTTTTCTTCCTGCAAAAACTTAGTTCCGTATACCAACAACATGAAACAGCAATATGGGTGGAACAATGAACAGATAAAAAAAATTCAATTCTTTGTTTCGCATGATGTGGTGCTGCAACGCGATTACACACAGGGTTCCACCGAAATTGTGCATGGAAAAATTAAAACAGTTAAAGGGAAGAAAGTAGAAGAGATAATAATACCCCGTGCTACGAAAGGCGTGGTTACTCAAATACCCCGTGAGAATAAACTACTGGTTAGCTTTGAAATGAGCGATGATTATTACTTAAGCTTTGGCGTAAACCCCAACCTGGGCGATAAGTATGTATTACTTGCTTCGGAATGGAATAATGGTGTAGGAAAAGTAACCTACTCGGGCCGCGAATACTATACCGACCCTGAGAGTAAATATGCATACCTGTTAGTGGACTTGCGCAAAATTCAAAAGCTGGAGCTAAAGCAACGGGTGGCGAAAGGACGAAAGGTGAATTAATGGATAACTAAAACAAAACGGGCGGCACCATCGGTGCCGCCCGTTTTGTTTTATCCAACATTTACTACCACCC
>CAZLXD010000028.1:21396-21617 GCA_964563185.1 uncultured Chitinophaga sp. | reverse complement strand
GGGTGCCGGATTTGAAAATGTATCCAACAGCCTGTTGGTGAGCAACAACATTATTAACGCTGCCAATGGCGCTTACGGAGTTACCATGACCAATTGTGTGGCACAGGCCACCGGATACGGACAAATAGTAAACAACTCGGTAGCGGTAGGCGGTAATAAAACCACCGGTATATATATGACCGGCAACACCGACAACCAGATACTGAACTTTAACCGTGTTA
>CAZLXD010000028.1:18285-21386 GCA_964563185.1 uncultured Chitinophaga sp. | reverse complement strand
AGAACAAAGACCAGGCTTACTACCGCAACTCCGGTGCCGGTAACAACATTAACCTGAGCAACAACATTTTCTACGATTTAAATTCTGGTGGCTATACCATTATAGGTAACACTTACAAAGACCACTTTAACCAGTTACCCGGCCAAAGCAACCCAACGCTGAATGTTTCGGCTAACGGTTTAATGGTAGAGAAGGTAGTTCCCGTTAAGTAATAAACATCTCATACATAATTATAACCGCCCGATGCAAAGCATCGGGCGGATTTGTTTTATGCCATAAAAAAAGCGGCTCCGTGCCGGAGCCGCCTTCCTCAAATCCTGATTTTTGATTTAGTATTACTTACCGGTAACCCCGGTTGCCGAAGTATTTACTTCTACCACCGTAGTTTCGGGTTTTATAATAGCACAGGCTATCGGTTTCTTGTCGTCATTCATCAGGCATACCACATCGCTGGGTTTTACATACACTTTGTTGCTGCTTAAGCCGCCATAAGTATTCAGGCGGGGTTCTCTTATGCCTTCTTTAGGCCCGGCAAATACCGCAATGCTCTTTTCGGAGGTATTCTTTATTACCACTGTTTTTTCCTGATTGGCAGTAGCAGCCGGAGTTTCGTTGCTGGCTACTAATTCCTGCCCGTAGCAGGTTACCACTGCGGCACTAACAGCGAAGGCTGTAGCCATCACGTTCTTCATCTTTTTCATAACACACCATTTAATAATGTAAAGATACGGCTTATGCCAGGCAGCAATATCCACAATGAGCTGGTGTGTTAATAGGAGTGTATGTAAAAGTGGATGAGCAGGCGGACGGATCAGAAGAGGGATTTCTTTGTTGGGGATAATCAAATACTAATACTATCCGAAACAATCACCACTTCACCAACGCTTTCTGGAAAATATCATCTACCAACTGGCGGTTAATTTCCTCTATAAGGCGGTTCTCCACAGTGCTAATATCCTCTGACGAACTGAACTGTGCATAGCGGCTGAAGTTCTCTGTCCAGGTATCTTTCTCATCCTTCGTATTTATGTATTCCACCCTTACAGTAATAGTCAGTTTATTCAAGCCACTGGTAGCGCCCGCTACAGGAGCTTCGCTGGTGTAGGTGTATCCAATAATCGCCCCCCGAAATTGTAAATCTCCCTCCAAAGCAACCATCCGCAAATTGGCTTCTGTCTGAAACTTAAGTTTCAAACGGTCAGTAAATGTTTGAGGTAACGATGCCGGGCCATTGTTAGCCTGGTTTTGAAATAACTCGGCTGAGAAATTAGTAATATCAGCCGGAAGGCTGGCACCGGTAAAGGAATACACCTTACAGCCTGATAGTATAACGGAAACAGCAAAAAGAAACAGCAGGGCTTTCTTCATAAAACATTAAAGGTCTATATCGTATTCCTTTATCTTACGGTATAGTGTCCGTTCTGAAATTCCCAAATCGGCAGCCGCTTCCTTTCTGCGATTGCGGTGTTTCTGAAGCGCTTTTATTATCAACTCCTTTTCCTTATCGGCAATAGAAAGCGATTCATCAATAGTTTCATGTTCGGCAAAGCTCTTTTTATCATTTATAACTACCGCCTGCTGTGCCGAAGTTGGGTGAAGTATCACTGGCTGGTCATCCGCTGCAGGAATTACCTGAGTTCCGCCAAACACCCGTGCAGCATTATTTTGAAGATGTTCCAGGTTGCCCACCTGGCCTTTGGTAATATCGAAAACAAATTGCTTTAAGTCGTTCAAATCCTTCTTTAAATCAAAAATGAGTTTGTAAAGAATTTCTCTCTCGGTAAAACTGCTGCCTCCACCGCTTTCATAGCGGGCTTCTGCCAATGCGGGCAACCGGTTTTCGGTAATATCGGGAACTATATCTGCCAGCGCTTTTGCATCCACATCTTTACCCACAGCTAAAATGGAAACCTGCTCGGCCACATTCTTCAGTTGCCTTACGTTGCCCGGCCAGGTGTATTTTAAAATCAACTGACGCGCACCTTCATCTAACTTTATGGGCTGTATTTTATTGCGTTCGGCAAAATCAATACAAAACTTGCGGAAGATCAGATAAATATCTTCACCACGCTCGCGCAATGGCGGAATAAAA
Organism: uncultured Chitinophaga sp.; assembly: GCA_964563185.1. Taxonomy (GTDB): domain Bacteria; phylum Bacteroidota; class Bacteroidia; order Chitinophagales; family LD1; genus Bog-950. Next base: position 19,294 of record CAZLXD010000028.1, on the reverse strand, counting down.
ATAGGAACAGTAGAAAGCCTGTAATACAAATCTTCCCGAAAACGTCCGGCTCTCACGGCTTCCTGTAGGTTAACATTTGTGGCGGCAACTACGCGCACATCGGTTTTGTGTACCTTTGAGGAACCCACCCGAATATATTCACCGGTTTCTAACACCCGTAACAGACGAGCCTGTGTGCCATGGGGTAATTCGCCCACTTCATCTAAAAATATGGTGCCCCCGGCAACCGTTTCAAAATATCCTTTGCGCGCTTCGCTGGCACCGGTAAAAGAGCCTTTTTCATGGCCGAATAGTTCCGAATCTATTGTGCCTTCAGGAATAGCACCGCAGTTAACGGCTATAAAAGGGTTGTGCTTTCGCGAGCCTAATTGATGAATAATATGCGAAAACACTTCTTTCCCAACACCGCTCTCACCAGTAATGAGTACCGTAAGGTTAGTGGCAGCTACCCGCTCGGCTATACTGATAGCATGATTAAGGGCAGGTGAGTTGCCTATAATTCCAAACCTGTTTTTTATTGATTGAATTTCCATGTTATCAGTATAGTCAGTTAACCAATTCGCCTTTAAGTGTGGCCGATGTGCAATCGGTTACCTTTATGTTTGCATACATACCGGGTTGTAAAGTTCCCTTCGGAAAGATAATGACCTTGTTCTGTGAGTTGCGGCCAAAAAGATGTTCTTCGCTGCGATGTGAGGTCCCTTCTACCAACACCTCAAAAGTTTTGCCGATGTCAGCTTTGTTATGTTCAAGCGATAGCTTCAGCTGTAAGTCCACTGCTTCTTGCAGCCTTCGCTTCTTTACTTCTTCAGGAATATCATCCTCATACTTTTTTGCAGCCACTGTTCCCGGGCGTTCGCTGTAAAAGAACATGTAGGCCATTGAATAACGGGCAAATTCCATCATACTCAATGTATCCTTGTGTTCCTCTTCTGTTTCTGAACAAAACCCGGTAATAATATCCGTAGAAATTGCTGCGTCAGGTACTATGCTGCGGATAGATATAATG
>CAZLXD010000028.1:16237-18275 GCA_964563185.1 uncultured Chitinophaga sp. | reverse complement strand
CGCTCCATATACCACTGGCGGTCGTATGTGCGGTTCATTACCTCCAGCACCCGGCTGTTGCCACTTTGCACCGGCAGATGTATATATTTGCAAATGTTGTGGTACTTTGCCATCATCTCAAGTACATCATCTGTCATGTCCTTAGGGTGCGAAGTTGAAAACCTTACGCGCAAAAGGGGAGAAATCTGCGCCACCATTTCAAGCAGGCATGCAAAGTTTACAACGCCCTCATCATACTTTGCTTCAATTAGTTTTTTACCCACCAGTTTTGGATCGTGCGAAAAACGGTACGAATCCACGTTTTGCCCAAGTAATGTAACTTCTCTGTATCCCTTTTCAAAAAGTTCTCGGGCTTCATTCACTATACTTATGTAATCGCGGCTCCGCTCACGGCCACGGGTAAAGGGAACTACACAAAAGGAACACATGTTGTCGCAACCACGGGTAATGCTGATAAATGCGGAAACTCCATTGCTGTTTAAGCGAACGGGACTTATCTCCGCATAAGTTTCTTCCCGACTTAACAATACGTTTACCGCCTTTTGTCCGGTTTCTGCTTCTTCAATCAGCAATGGCAGGCTACGGTAAGCATCGGGGCCGGCTACTATGTCTACAATTTTCTCCTCTTCCAAAAATTTCTCTTTCAGCCTTTCAGCCATACAGCCTAAAACGCCAATCAAAGCGCCTTTCTTTTTCTTCTTCACCGCCTGTAAATGTTGCAAACGGTGACGAACACGCTGCTCTGCATTGTCGCGGATAGAACAGGTATTAATTAGAATCAGGTCGGCATCGGTAAATTCTGTGGTAGAGTCATATCCTGAGTTTGACAAGATGGAAGCTACCACCTCGCTGTCCGCAAAGTTCATCTGACAACCATAGCTTTCAATGTAGAATTTCCTGCCGTTGGGAGGGTAGGAGGGCTGGCGTTCCACGGTTAAGGTTTCGCCCTGTCTGTTTTCATCAATCTTCTTTACCTCCAGTTCAAAGGCTAACTCGTTGTTGTAAAGTTTGTTTTCCATGTTTAAAAGAGGTGGCAAAGATAGCTTTTTGGCTGACAGGATGGCAGGCTAAATAAAAAAGCGCGCAAGTAACCTTGCGCGCTTTTACTTTATTTTATTCTAATTGTTTACTCTTGAAACATATCGTAGTCTTCCAAATTCACAACCTGGCTATTGCCTTCAATAATTTCAGTAGCAACTCCGTCACATGTACCACTACCATAATCCAGATATTTGTCAGGATAACCAGATTGCTGAATTCTTAACTCCCCAATAGTAATCTGGCCATCGCAAACACTGCTGCGGTTTAACTCAAGCGCGTTCATTACATCAACTTGGAATACTTCACCGCCTGAAGTTGAGGCATTTAGGTAGCCTGTTAAGTGTACAAGATCATCTTCTTTAGTTTTAGTGTCGCCTCCCTGAGCCATTACTGCATCCACTGCAGCTTGTCCGCTAATGATACTACCGGTATTAACATTTTCTGCTGTAATGTTAGCTGCCAAGCTATAGTTCAATTTACCATCACCATTATATCCGTTGTTTGATGCGTTGAAAGTTCCATTGTATTCAATACTATCTATTTTAAAATTGCTGAAAGTAACATGGACGTATGTTCCCGGATCTCTGAACTTTTCACCATTGTATTCAATGTGAATAATTCCACTACGCACCGAACCCTCATCGTTTGTACATCCGGTTCCAAAGTCCATCACACAGATATGCGGATTCGAAACTGAGTCAATAATTACATTAGCACAGGTTGCCAGTTCGGCAAGGGCATTGTTCTTAAAGGAGAAATCTTTATTCTCAAGAGCATCCATAATCCGCATTGTATAATCAAATGCCGTACCCATGCTTTGCATTGATTGCGCTGCCGTGGCAACGGAAGATATTCCTGTATTTTTTGGGGGATTTGGAGTTATTTCTTTTTTGCAAGAGCTTACCGATAATCCCAACAATCCCGCAGCTGCAATAGCTAAAAATTTTGTTCCAATTGTTTTCATGTTTATTACGCTTTTTGTTTGTTGGTTACTGAT
>CAZLXD010000028.1:0-16227 GCA_964563185.1 uncultured Chitinophaga sp. | reverse complement strand
GACGGTTCACTAAATAGTTTCACCTGAGCTAATAGATTGCTTGGCTTACGATTGCAGATATTCCATAATTTACATTATGTTAAATCATTGAATGAGAAAAAGAGAGAGGGTTTTGCCCTCTCTTGATATGTATGTTGCCCTACTACTCTGTAGTATAAAGTTCTACTTGCTTTAAAGTGCGGCTAATTTGTGAATCAGTTGGGTCTATCTCTTTCGCTTTAATCAGATACGGTTTAGCTTTAATATACAATTCCTTACGCTTGGCCTTTAACTCATCATACTTTTTTGTATCAGCAGCGGTGTTGCCGAGTTTGTTCATTTCTTCTACCAAAGCGTTGGCCTTATTTACGTACCAAGCACCAAGGTTATTCCATGGTTTTATGTTCTTGGGGTTAATTTCAGCTGACTTCGTATAGTAGAACACCACCGAATCTTCATTGCCAATCTTCTCATAAGCCAATCCTTTTATAAAAAGGGCTCCATCATTCTTGGGTTCTACATCTAACAGGTTGTTTATGTAAGTAAGCGCCTCTGTATATTGCGTGGCCTCCAAATAAGTATTTATCTTTTCAACTAACAGGTTGGCATCTTTAGGAAACTTAGAGAGACCTTCAGTTAATACTTTGTCAGCTTCCTCCTTATTTCCAAGTTTTTTAAGCGCTGCACAGTAAGCACGATAGGCCGCTGCATCGGGCTTAACAGCCAACCAATCTTTGTAAACAGCTATAGCCCCCTCGGTGTTACCGGCATTTTCAGCGCAAATTGCGGCATTCTTTAATGCTGTGGCTAAATCAATATTAGCTGTCTTTCCTTTGGCTTCTATTACTCCATTAATATCTTTAATGGAGTAAAAATACTGGTAAGCCTGAGCGTAATTCTTTGCCTGAAACTGATCTACCCCCTCATTAAAAGTATTAGTGGCTAGTGGAAGCAAGTATTTCATTACTTCTTCCCATTCTTTAAACTTAGGGTCGTTTATTTCCTGCAACTTTTTAAATGCTTTAACTGATTCAAATGCCGCGCTGGCATACTTGGTTTTCAGGTTCTTATCAAGAAATATAAGGGTGTATAACTCCCCTCTGTAAAACCAGGTCTTCCATTTACCCGAAGTGCTTTCATTTACAATAGCTTCATCAGTACATTTGATGGCGCGCTCTAAATCTTCGGCTCCACCGCCCGAATTGTAGGTATTCATAGCATTCCAAACACAAATATTGTTACCATCTTGGGCATTAAGACCTTGGAGGCTTAAGCCAATTACGGCTGCTAAAAGTATCTTCTTCATTGTTTTAGGGTTTATTCTTTAGTTTTTTATTGACTTTTCAAATTGCCTGCCAATTACTCAGCCGGTTCGCCAGTGATATCTGCGGCTCCTAACTCTCCATCCTCTTCCGCATTGTAATTCAGCTTACCATTTTCGATTTTAGCAATGGCAGCTATAGCATCTCCTTTTTCGAGTTTTATTACCCGCACACCTTGCGCTGCTCGGCCCATTACACGAAGTTGGTCTACCGCGATACGGATGGCAATACCTGACTTATTTATAATCATAAGATGATCATTATCAGTAACATTCATTAATCCAATTAAATAACCTGTTTTATCAGTTACACTAATAGTTTTCACCCCTTTTCCGCCACGGTTGGTAATTCGGTAAACATCTTCACCGGTTTCAGGATCAGTTAGGTTGGAGCGCTTACCGTAGCCTTTCTCAGAAAGCACCATAATGGTTTCTTCCTTGTTTTCGGCATTAACGGTTATCATTCCTACTACGCAATCTTTATCATCTTCTAACGAAACTCCGCGCACCCCGGCCGCCACACGACCCACCGGGCGAACGGTTTCTTCGTTGAATCGAATAGCTTTACCAAATTTGGTGGCAATTACAATTTCGCTCTTACCGTTTGTAAGGCTAACCTGTACCAGTTCATCCCCTTCGCGAATGTCGATAGCATTTACACCTCCGGCTCTTACATTGGAGTATGCTTTAAGGGTAGTTTTCTTAATAGTGCCCCTTTTGGTGCAGAAAATAACGAAATTGTTATCTAAATACTCATCATTCGATAGGTTTTTTACCGGAATATAGGCCATAATTCGGTCCTCTTTCGGAATACTAATTAGATTTTGAATGGCTCGTCCTTTGCCTACTTTCTCGCCTTCGGGTATCTCATACACCTTCAGCCAGAAGCAACGACCTAATTCGGTAAAGAATAAAATGTAGTTATGATTAGTGGCCAGAAACATGTGCTCAATGAAATCCTCATCGCGGGTGGCTCCTCCCCTGCTTCCACGTCCTCCCCTATTCTGAGTCTTATATTCTGTTGAAACTGTTCGTTTTATGTATCCAAGGTGAGAAATAGTTACAACTACTTCATCATCAGCAATCAGGTCTTCCATATTGAAGTCACCGGCAGCATATTCAATGTCAGTTTTACGCTCATCGCCATATTTTGCCTTCACTTCCAGCAATTCATCTTTAATTATCTGCATTCTGAGCGGTTCTTCGGCTAGTACACGGTTCAACCATTCAATGGTTTTCATTAACTCATTATATTCCTCGCGTATTTTGTCGCGTTCTAAACCGGTTAAGCGCTGCAAACGCATTTCCAGAATGGCTTTTGATTGTATCTCAGATAATCCGAATCGCTCCATTAGGCCTTGCTTGGCAATATCTGCATCGGAAGCGGCACGAATAAGTTTTATTACTTCATCCAGATTATCCAAGGCAATAATTAAGCCTTCTAATATGTGAGCCCGCTCCTGTGCTTTGCGGAGTTCATAAGTAGTTCTGCGAACTACGACCTCGTGACGGAAGTCCACAAAGTGAACAATCAAATCCTTCAGGTTTAGGATTTTAGGAACACCTTTTACAATAGCTACGTTATTTACCCCAAAACTGGTTTGGAGCGATGTGAGGGCGAACAACTGATTGAGTACCACGTTGCTAATGGCGTCCTTTCTAAGTTCTACTACCACCCGGATACCCTGACGGTCTGACTCATCGCGGATATCGCTGATGCCTTCAATTTTCTTCTCCTCGGTCAGTTCTGCAATTTTCTTTACCAAGTCGCTTTTTACTACCTGGTAAGGAATAGCGGTAATAATAATCTGCTCGCGGCCATTGCTAAGGGTTTCAATCTCGGCCTTACCACGTAAAACCACTCTTCCGCGGCCGGTTAAAAGCGCCTGGCGAACACCATCGTAACCGTAAATGGTTCCTCCGGTAGGGAAATCGGGAGCCTTTACATGTTGCATTAGCTCTTCGATGGTAATCTCCTTATTATCAACGTATTTTACTATTCCATCAATACATTCGCTAAGGTTGTGTGGAAGCATGTTGGTAGCCATACCCACGGCAATCCCTGAAGCTCCATTTACCAGAAGGTTAGGAATTCGCGAAGGGAGGACGGTTGGTTCTTCCAAGCTGTCGTCAAAGTTCAGCTTCATGTCCACCGTTTCTTTGTCGATGTCACTCAGGAACTCTTCGGTTACTTTTCGCATGCGGGCTTCGGTGTAACGCATAGCTGCCGGTGGGTCGTTGTCAATGGAACCGAAGTTACCCTGTCCGTCCACTAAAGGATAGCGGAGGCTCCAGTCCTGTGCCATACGCACCATGGCATCGTAAACGCTTCCGTCACCGTGCGGGTGGTACTTACCGAGCACTTCCCCCACCACACGGGCGCTTTTCTTGTAAGGCTTACCGGGTGAAAGCCCCAGTTCGTTCATACCAAATAATATTCTGCGGTGTACCGGCTTAAGGCCATCGCGCACATCGGGTATGGCACGAGAAACAATTACGGACATTGAATAATCAATGTACGCGGTCTTCATTTCCTCCTCAATGTTAATAGGGATTATTCTTGGATTGTCTTCTTTGGGCGTTTCAGTTGGATTTAGCTCGTCACTCATTATATGTGGTTATTGTGTTGTTTAGCGAATACTTGAACAGCTAAATTCAGCTCTTAAAAATGCGATTTTCGCATTAGCCTGCTTTTAGCGGCACGAATATATACTTTCGACACCCCCACGACAATGGATCTCTATGGGAAATTTTCAACATTTAAGGATAAAAAGTGGATTTTGAGGAACTATTTAGAAAAGCATCCTTCTTACCAATAACTAAGGTATAGCAGCCCTAATTGATGCATCTATATTGAGCGAACTACTTTCGACAACTTCCAACCCAACAACGACATAGGGACGTATGCAAATACTAAGTCGGTGACGCTAAACCACACCGGGGCCGGTATCATATATACAGCTACAGCCCCTCCTGCCAGCGAAAACAGCCCTAAACCTGCTGCCAAAGCTAAACTATGGGAATTAGATAGCGAAACAGCTACAAAAGCGGTTACCAATGAGCCCATAGCGTGTGCCAAAAGGGGAAACAGAAAATGCTTGGGTTGAAAAAGATGTATGGATTGCTGTAGTCCTTCCATAGTAGTTACGTCTGCCCCTTCAGGCGGAGGGATAACAAAACCGTTTATTTTAATAAGAGCCATGTTAACAGCACTTCCTATTACTATTCCAACAACAACCGCAAGTATGTTTCTAACAATAGGTATCATGTACTACTATACAGTTAGTTAAGCGCAAGCTAATAAAAGGATGATAGTTTATTTCCTGTTCATTGTAACTTAAAAAACAATTCATCTGCAAGCATTTTACAGCTACAGATTTTTCAGAATAAACTCTACGCGCTCGTAGGGTTCCATTACCGGCACATGCACCATAGGGAAAGACAGAGCCTTATAAACCGCAATCAATTCTGCCTGAATTTTCTTTTGAGCCTCCTCGTCCTCCTTTCTTACATCGTCCTGCACTATAGGAAGGCAATCGAGCATAAAAACCTTTTTGTAGTGTATGTTTTTTAAGGCCTCCAGCATTTCTGGTGCTTCGGTGATTTTCAGATAATGGTAGTATGCATGAGCATCGGGAATGGCACGGTCTAAAAACACCACCTCTTGCGGATTGAGTTTATTTTCGGCTTCAATCTGCATTTTCAAAATAGCCATTTGAAACTCTTTCTGGTTACTTCTTACTTCTTCGACCGGATGGCCGTTAAACCGCTGTATTTCCAAATAATGACGTGCGTGCTCAATAACTGTTTTGTAACCCCGCGCCTGCAGTATATCAATAGTGGTGGTTTTGCCCGAACCGGGGCCACCCGTTATTACGTACCAGTTGGTTTCCTTCATTAAAAACAAATGAGCAGCTAAACAAATAGAATTTCAATTGCCCCAAATATGTTTTGGTAAATAGTAACAAAAAAACAGATTGACAACGAACATGCGGTTGAATTTACAACACCTGCAACCGTTTCAAGTTATCCCACCACTTATATACTATCTGCGCCTTAGGTTTATATATTTGGGGCATTAAAGTCTGTTTCGGTTTTATTTAACAGGAAATACAAATAACCACATGAGGAATTTTATTGCTACTATATGGATATGGATGCTGTTGATTGTTACAGCAATGGCACAGGATGCTACACTGGCCGGCCCCGGCCCTTGTAATGGTGGTGCTGTTTCCGGTTCATGGACCGTTCCTTGTGGTGTTACCTCTATTACCGTAGCCGTTTATGGCGGTGGCGGTGGCGGTGGTGGCGGTGGCGGTGGTAGTAATGGTGGTTTGTTTAATACCCGAGGTGGTGGCGGTGGCGGTGGCGGTGGCTATACTACAATTACCATTAATGTGGTTCCCGGCTCTTCTTTTAATTATAGCATTGGCGCAGGTGGTTGCGGAGGAAGCAACGGCTCTGACGGCTCGGGCGGTGGAAACGGTACCAGCGGTGGGAATACCACTTTTACAGGAACCGCCCAGGGCGGCACTCCGGTTAGCCTTACTGCCAACGGAGGTATAAGAGGAACCGGAGGTTCGGGCACAGGCGGCAGCACGGGCTCAGGCGGTGCCGGAGGCAGCGCCAGTGGAGGTTCAACCAATACCAGCGGAACAAGCGGCAGCAACGGAAGCGGTGGCAATGGCGGTGCCGGTGGCGCAGTTGCAGGCCCTGCAGGCGGTGCCGGTGGCGCAACTACCAATGCTCCGGGCGCTAACTATGGCGGTGCCGGTGCGGGTGGTGGCGATAGCCAGGGTGGTGCCGGTGCCGAGGGGGCCATACTAATTACATATAACACTCCGGTTTCGCTTCCTGCAACTCCTACCATTACCTCTACTCCTCCTACCTGTTTAGCGGCAGGAACAAGCACCATCAGTAATTACGATAACACTACCACTTATGTATTTACTCCTGCCGGGCCCACGGTGGGTGGTGGCGGAGCCATAAGCGGTATGGTTACAGGAACCAGCTACACAGTGGTGGCGGGTGCCGGAAGTTGTGCCTCAGCACCCAGTAATTCTTTTAGCAATGCACCCGCCACAGCGCCTCCGGCAGCGCCTGTGGTAACTACTACCCCACCGGCCTGTTCGGTAGATGGCAGCAGCACTGTTACTAATTACAATGCCGCTTACACTTATGTTTTTACCCCCACAGGGCCAACTGTTGGTGCCGGTGGGGTTATTAGCGGCATGGTTACAGGAACTAATTACACGGTAATAGCCGATGACGGAAGTTGCACTTCTTCAGTCAGTAATTCTTTTACCAACGGTGCGGCATTAGTGCCTCCGGCAACCCCTACTGTTTCTACCACCCCGCCTACCTGTACCAACAGCGGCAGCAGCACTATAAGCAATTACAATGCAGTATTAACTTATACCTTTTCGCCTACAGGGCCTACTGCCGGTGCAGGGGGTGCCATTAGCGGTATGGTAACAGGAACCAGTTATACGGTAGTAGCTAATGACGGAACCTGTAATTCATCGCTCAGCACTTCTTTCAGCAATGCTGCTGCTACTGTTCCACCGGCTGTGCCCACCGTTAATACTACTGCGCCATCTTGCACGGCAGCCGGTAGCAGCATTGTTACCAACTACAATGCCTCGTTAACTTATGTATTTAGTCCGGCAGGTCCTGCAGCCGGAGCAGGTGGCGCCATCAGTGGCACTACAGCAGGCACTTCGTACACCGTTGAAGCCAGCGATGGCACCTGCTCTTCGGGGCCAAGTTCTTCGTTCAGCAACGGGGCGCAATTACCGGTGCCGGTGGCTGCCATAACCGGCAACCTGAGTTACTGCACCGGCAGCAACACTACTCTTACTGCCAGCGGAGGTATTAATTACGCATGGGCCGATGGTGGCGGAAACATAATAGGCAACACGGCCAGCGTAACCGTTACCCAGGGCGACTACGGGGTTTTGGTTACCAATGCCAGCGGCTGCAGCGATACGGCCACTGTAACCGTAACTGAACTTTCTACCTTACCGGTAACTATAACCGGAAGTTTGGATTACTGCCCCGGTGGCAATACCACCATTACCGCCAACGGAGGTTCCACCTACTTATGGAGCAATTCTAATACTAACGCCAGCATTACGGTTACTGCCGGCAGCTATTCTGTAACCGGCACCGATGCCAACGGCTGCACCGGAACTGCCAGTGCTACCGTTATGCAGCTTTCAGCTCCTTCTGTAAGCATTAGCGGAACATTAAACTATTGCCAGGGTGCTAACACCTCCCTAACCGCCAGCGGAGCCACCGGCTATGTATGGAACGATGCCGGTAACAGCACTACGGCTTCGGTAACCGTTACACAAGGTAGCTACACCGTAACCGGCACCGATGCCAACAGTTGCACTGCCACTGCCAGCACAACCGTTACCGAAAACCCTGCGCCTACAGTAACTATAAGCGGCTTGCTTACCTATTGCACAGGCGGCAACACTACGCTAACCGCCAACGGAGGCACTTCGTATAGTTGGGATAACAGCTCTACATCGGCTTCGGTAACTGTTACGCAGGGAAGCTATTCTGTTACCGCTACCGATGTCAATGGCTGCACCGGCACTGCTACCGCTACGGTTACCGAATCTTCTACTTTATCGGTAAGTATTACAGGAACATTATCTTATTGCCCGGGTGCCGATGCCACTATTACCGCCAGCGGGGGAACCAGCTATAGCTGGAACAACGGCAGTACTTCGGCAAGTATTACGGTAACGCAGGGCACCTACACGGTTACTGCTTCCGATGCTGCCTGCACCGGAACCGCCAGTGCTGTAGTAACCGAGTTAACCACTATACCGGTAAACTTAGGAAACAACGTTTCGGCTTGTTCCGATTCAGCCATTACACTGGATGCCGGCAGCGGTTATACCGCCTATGCCTGGGCCGGGGGCGAAACCACCCAAACCATTCAACCCCAAACTACGGGCACTTACACCGTTACTGTAACCGATGCCAACACCTGCACCGTTGCCGGTTCGGTCAGTGTATCGTTTGAGGAATGTGTGGAGGAAGAATACGTTTTATACATTCCTACAGCCTTTTCACCTAACGGTGACGGCAACAATGATATATTCCATGTTTCGGGTAAAAATGTGCGCGATATTGATATTCAGATTTACAACCGCTGGGGTGAGTTGGTTTATTCTTCGCAAAACTTTTTAGACGGATGGAACGGAGTGTATAAAGGCGCAGCCCAACTAATGGGCGTGTATGTGTTTCAGGTTAAGGCCGTGTTTTTAGACGGAACTGTGCGCGACTATAAGGGCTCGGTTACGCTTATCCGTTAATTTTACTGACAAACTTTATTTAAAGCAGGCAGGTGTTCCGTTTGGGAAACCTGCCTGCTTCTTTTAATACATACATCAATAATATAGCAGCAACTTTACCGCAAGAGGGTTCCGCAGTGGTTGTGTCGCCTCACCAACCACTGCTTGTGTGAGGATGCCGGTCAGGCGACCGGCTTTGGCTATAGTTGGTAACACCGCCAGTGGCGTATTCTCACTAACCGCAACAGACTCCCTCTGAATGCCGCCTCCCGAAACCGGGAACCCCTATCCAGAGCTCTGAATGCCTACCGGAAGTTTTTCCGCCCCCCCGTCCAGAGCTCTGAATGCCCCGTTAACCTACCTCTGGCCAATAAAAAAGCCCCTTTCGGGGCTTTTCGTCAATCTTTATTTAGTGAATTTGTCCTCATCGGGCGCCCACTTGCTGTGTATAGAGGTAAACAGGCGGTTCCAGCGTATTTTCTTTAAAAAGGACGATGCTCCGGAGTTGTAGTTCATCCATATAAACCATGCCTTGCCCACAATATGGTCTTCGGGCACAAAACCCCAGTAGCGCGAATCCTGCGAGTTATGGCGGTTATCACCCATCATCCAGTAGTAATCCATTTTAAAGGTGTAGGTGCCGGCTTCCTGACCGTTTATGTAAAAGCGGCCGTTTCTGCGCTCTACTTTATTCTCTTCATACACACTAATAGCGCGGGCATATTGCGGGTAAATGGAGTCGTTCAGTTCAATGGTCATCCCCTTTTGCGGTATGGTAATGGGGCCAAAGTTGTCAATGTTCCACTTGTAGTGCGAGGTATCGTTGGGGAAAATATCTTCCACCACCGATTGCAATTGGCCTTTCGGGTAACTGTACGGCTGCACCAGTTTGGTTACGCCCAGTTTGCTCAGTTCTTCGGCATTCTTTTTAGTCATTAAAGCCACAAAGTGGTTGGGCGGCAACATAAAGCGGTCCATTACGCGGGCGGTAATGTCCTCAATTTCCAAAGCCTGCATTTGCTCGGCAGTAATGGTAGCCCCATCGTTTATCACAATCAGGTACGGGGTATACAGTTCTTCGGGGCGGTAAGCAGGGGCATCGTTAATGTAAAGTACTCCGTCTTTTATCTCCAGTTTGTCGCCCGCTATACCTACACAACGCTTAATGTAGTTCTCGCGCTTATCAACGGGGCGCGCGGCAATGTGTGTGCCGGGGTCGCTCCATAACATTTGGCGGGCAGTGTTGTAATCGGTGCGGTTGCTTAAAGCGGTATAGCGCACTATATCGTAATACGAAGGGGCCTGGTTTTCCAGCACCACCGTATCGCCTGCGGGAAAGTTAAACACCACCATATCGTTGCGCTTTACATTCTGAAAACCCGGCAACTTTTTGTAAGGCAGCTTAATTACTTCCGTGTACGATTTTGTATTAATAACAGGAATGGTGTGGTGAACAAACGGCATGGCCAGCGGAGTGTTGGGCACCCTTGCTCCGTAGTGGAACTTCGATACAAAAAGGAAGTCGCCCACCAATAAAGTTTTCTCCATAGAAGGGGTAGGAATCATGTAAGCCTCTGCCACAAAAATTCTTATTAAAGTAGCGGCTACTACGGCAAAAACTATGGCATCGGCCCACTCGCGGATAGCTGAACGCTGTATGGGTTTATCGCCCGGCTTTACTCCACCCGGTGCATAGAATTTTTCGTTGGGGGCAAACCCTAAATAAGGAATGTAAGCAAAGGCAAACATCACAGCCGCAAAGTGCTCCCAGAAACTGTGCCTGCGAAAAGCCGAACTGATATCGGTTAACTGGCTGGCAACATAAAACAGGTTTACACCCGGGATGAACAGCATCCAGGTCCACCACCTGGGGCGGTCAATCAGTTTCTGCCATTCGTTGGAACAAACCACCGGCACAAAGGCCTTCCAGGGCTCAATACCTACCTTTTTGAAAATACCATACGTGCCTATGCGAATGGTAATCATGTAAAAGAGAATAATGAAGAGGAGAATCATGTTTATTTCTTATGTGGGCTAAAATAGAATTTTTGATGTGCGTAAGTCCGAAGGTGCTAAGGTGTTAAGGTGCGAATGCACATCAACACTTTCGCACGTTAACACCTTAACACAACTCATATCGCTAACAAGTCTTTCATTTCAAACACGCCTTTTTTACCTACTAACCATCGGGCTGCCAGCACGGCTCCTTCGGCAAACCCTCTGCGGCTTTTGGCTTCGTGTTTAATTTCGATGAAGTCAACGCTGCTGGTATAAGTTACTATGTGTGTGCCGGGCACGTTGGGTTCCCTTTTAGCAATTATTGGGAGTTCGGTGGGCGGATGACGGTTGACGGCTGACGGTTCAACAAGTGCCCATCCCGAATAGGATTTCAGTTCTTCCAACATTACCTCGGCAGTTTTTACCGCGGTGCCGCTGGGGGCATCTTTCTTTTCGGTGTGGTGAATTTCCTCCATGCTAACAGAGTATTGAGGTTGTGCATTCATCAGCTGCGCCAGCCTGCGGTTTACCTCCCAGAATATGTTTACGCCAATACTAAAGTTGGGCGAAAAGAACAGGGTTCCGTTTAACTCTTCGCGTTTCTTTTTTACCTCGGGCAGTTGATGTAACCAGGCAGTAGTGCCTACTACTACCGGCACTCCGGCCTCAAAACATTTGTAAATGTTTGAAACAGCCGAATCGGGCTGGGTAAACTCAATAGCCACATCGGCCCTGCGCAAATTCTCCACTGTAAACTCCGCAATATTCTCCTCCGAAATTTTCAGCACTACTTCATCAGCCGGGTTTTGTTCCAGTATTACCTGCTCAATAGTTTTCCCCATTTTGCCATAGCCTATCAAAGCAAACTTCATCTGCAAAAAATTTTGGCGAATCTATGAAAATGAATGAGCAATCTCAGTTTGGCTACAGAGGCATTTATGAATAGTTTTGAGGCTGTAAAAGCAATTGGTATTATACTTACCACTTGTAACCTAAAACTTAAAACCAACACATATGCCCCACTATTGTGTACGAGGAAGTATTCCGCATAAGCGCCACACACAGTTCCGCAAACCCGATGGAAAACTATATGCCGAAGAACTGGTAAGCACCGAGGGCTTTTCGAATGTGTATTCGCTTATTTACCACTGCTACCCCCCCACCGCAGTATTAAAAATTGACGAACCCATTGATGTATCGCCCAAAATTGCCTACCAGAAAAACATGCAGCACCGCTGCTATAATGGTTTTAAGGTAGCTCCGAAGGATGACTATCTGGAATCGCGCAAAGCGGTATTGGTAAACAACGATTGCCATATTGTGCTGTCGGCTCCGCGCAAAAGCACCAAAAACTATTTCTACAAAAACAGCGATGCCGATGAAGTGATTTTTGTGCACGAAGGCAGCGGTAAAATGAAATCGGTTTTCGGTGAGTTGAAGTTTCAGTATGGCGACTACATTGTTATACCCCGCGGCACTGCTTACCAAATGGAATTCGACAATGAAAACAACCGCCTGTTTATTGTGGAGTCATTCACCCCTATTGTTTACCCTAAGCGTTATAAAAACGAATGGGGCCAGTTGCTGGAACATTCTCCGTTTTGCGAGCGCGACATTAAGCAACCGCAAAACTTAGTAACGGTAGATGAAGAAGGTGACTTTCTGATTTATATTAAGAAACAGGGGCTGCTTTACCCTTACCACTACAAATATCACCCCTTCGATGCCATAGGCTGGGATGGCAACCATTATCCGTTCATTTTTTCTATTCACGATTTTGAACCGATAACAGGCCGCGTGCATTTACCTCCGCCTATCCACCAAACCTTTGAGGCGCACAACTTTGTTATCTGCTCGTTTGTACCGCGCCTGTACGATTATCACCCCGAGGCTATTCCTGCCCCGTACAACCACGTAAATGTAGACAGCGATGAAGTGCTTTATTACGTAGATGGCGATTTTATGAGCCGCAAACATGTAGAGAGGGGAATGATAACTTTGCACCCGATAGGCATTCCGCACGGCCCGCATCCCGGAGCAGTAGAGCGTAGTATCGGGGCCAAAGAAACAAAGGAGCTGGCCGTAATGGTAGATACCTTTAAACCGCTTTGGATAACCGAAGACGCATTAAAGATTGAAGACCCGGATTATTATAAGAGCTGGCTGTAAACGTGCGAATGTGTTGATGTGTTAAAGTATTAATGTTGCAGAATGGCAAAAGTTGAACGCTTTGAAGATTTGGATTGCTGGAAAGCAGCCCGTGAGTTGGTAAACTATGTTTACGACTTATGCCAGAAAGAACCATTAACTAAAGACTTCTTCACCTCAAAACAGATAAAAGCCGCAGCCGTTTCAACTAAGATAAATATGGCGGAGGGCTTTGGCAGGTTTTAGTAAAAAAGAGTTTATCCGATTTTTGGAAATTTCGCAGGCCTCCGGTTTAGAAGTAAGAAGTTTATCTTACATACTAACAGACAGAAAATACATAACAGATGTAGAATTTGAAGAACTACAGGACAAAACAAACAAGGTAATCAATTTAGTAAACGGGTTGATTCGATACTTAAAGCAACAAACCCAATAACATTAACACATAAACACTTTAACACCTTAACACAACAAGATATGGAGACCACATTAGAAAAACCAACAGTAAAAGCTACCGAAGATTTCCTTCCGCTGAACGGCACCGACCATGTAGAGTTTTATGTGGGCAATGCCAAGCAAAGCGCATACTATTATCAGAGTGCTTGGGGGTATGAAATGATAGCTTATGCCGGCCCCGAAACCGGTGTTCGCGACAAAGCCAGTTATGTGCTGCGTCAGGGAAAGATTACACTGGTACTTACTTCTTCTATTCTGCCCGATACGGAAATTTCCCTCCACCATCAAAAGCATGGCGATGGGGTTAAGGTGCTGGCTTTATGGGTAGATGATGCCCGCAAAAGCTACGAGGAAACCACTAAGCGCGGTGCTAAAGGAGTAATGGAGCCAACAGTATTTAAAGATGAAAACGGTGAAGTGGTAATAAGCGCCATACAAACTTATGGTGAAACCATACACAAGTTTGTAGCGCGCAAAAATTACAAGGGCATTTTCCTGCCTGGTTACAAAGCACAAAAATCAACTGTGCCGGTAAAGTCCGTAGGCTTAAAATATGTTGACCACTGCGTAGGCAATGTAGAACTTGGCAGAATGAACGAGTGGGTAAAGTTTTACGAAGACGTCATGGGCTTTAAGTTGCTGCTTACTTTCGATGATAAAGATATTTCTACAGAATACTCTGCCCTGATGAGTAAAGTGGTGAGCAACGGTAACGGTTACATTAAATTCCCTATCAACGAGCCTGCCGAGGGCAAAAAGAAATCGCAGATTGAGGAATACATTGAGTTTTACAAAGGGGCGGGCTGCCAGCACATTGCCGTTGCCACCGATGATATTATTACTACCGTTTCCGAACTGCGTGCCCGCGGGGTAGAGTTCCTTTACGTACCGGATACTTACTATGAAGAAGTATGGGGACGCGTAGGAAAGATTAATGAAGATATGGAAGCCATTAAGCGCCTCAATATTCTGGTTGACCGCGATGATGAAGGCTACCTGTTGCAGTTATTTACCAAGCCGGTGCAGGATAGGCCAACCGTGTTTTACGAAATTATTCAGCGCTGCGGTGCCAAGAGTTTTGGCAAAGGAAACTTTAAAGCCTTGTTTGAATCTATAGAGCGCGAACAGGAGTTACGCGGCAATCTGTAATCATTTACTATTTTGCCTGTAATGAAGGCAACTAAACCCATAACAAAAGCAGCACTGGCAATTACTTCGGTGCTGCTTTCGCTTTTTGTGGCTGAAGTTGCTCTCCGTTTGGCTATGCCCAATGATGGCCGTTACTATGTGTGGCAGCCCAATCTGCGCCATCAGTTTCATCCCGACTCCCGCATTTTCTATGGAATCAGCGGCACAAAAAACTTTTCCATTAACCGCGAAGGGTTAAGGGGGGAACTGTTTCAAAAGAGCCGGATAGAGAAAGAAACCGGAGAAATAATCTTTTTAGAAAATGTCCCCGCCAATGTGCTGTTTCTGGGCGGCAGCACTACAGAGTGTTTGTATTTAGACGATAAAGAAACCTGGTGGTATTTATGCGACAGCCTTCTTGAAACGCAAAACATAAAGCACGCAAGTGCCAGCATGGCTAAAAGCGGCATTACTACCCGCGAGTTGTATTTGCACATGAAGTATGCAGTTTCACAGGTAAAGCATGTGGATGAAATAGTGATAATGCCGGGGCTGAACGATTTAATGAAACGCCTGAGCGCTGATACATTGTTTGATAATAACTTCTTATTTACTCCTCCGGTAGAAGATTCGCTGGTAAAGAATATTTTTTTGCACCAAAGCAGAAGTAAGGTGGCGCAGAACCGCATTATTCCGCTTAGCGCAAAGCTTTTACCACAAGGCAAATCCGAACGGAGTGCAGTGGATGATTCAGGATGACAGGGGTGAATCGCTGAAACGCTGGCGCGAAAACCGCCAAAAAGCCGAGCGGATAATTGACACACTTCCCGACCTAACCTCCGCCCTGAACGAATACAGGCGTAATCTTGAACTGATTTATACCGAAGCTAAAAGGCAGCATATACGATTGAGGTTTGTTACGCAACCGGTAATGTACAAGGATAGCATGACTTCCTTTGAGCAAAATATTTTATGGATGGGCGGCAAGGGGGCATACCAGCAAGAAACCGGAAAAGAATATTACTCTGCCCGTGTATTAAAAGAAGGTATGGAACATTATAATAAAGCACTGCTTACCTTTTGTAATGACAGGGAAGTGGATGTTATTGAAGCCACCCGAATTTTCCCTAAGGACACTTCAGTATTTTACGATGACTGCCACTTTAATGAACATGGCGCCCGTTTGTTTGCCGACTATTTATCACGTGTGAGGTTTCAATAACCAACTTATTTATAGCTAAATTGTTTTATGCTCATGAACACCGCTAACCTCCTTAAACTCATCGCCTCCATTGCGCTTCCGTTAATAGTAGGCGGGGCATCGGGCTTTGCCACTTCCGAAGCCATACCCGGTTGGTATGCTCAACTTCAAAAGCCCGTGTTTAACCCGCCCAACTGTCTGTTTGGCCCGGTGTGGACTTTGCTTTACATACTTATGGGTGTTTCGTTTTATCTGATTTGGACGGGCGAAGTGCACGCCCTTAAAAACAAAGCTATGCTGGTATTCGGGGTTCAGCTTTTCCTAAACTTTTGGTGGAGCATTATCTTCTTCTATTTCCAACGCATGGATATAGCACTGGTAGAAATACTACTGCTGTGGGCCTCTATCCTTTACATGATACTATTGTTTAAGGACATAAAGCCGGTGGCGGGCTACCTGCAGATACCGTATTTATGTTGGGTTAGTTTTGCTACGCTGCTCAATGCCTCACTGTGGTGGCTGAACCGTTGATTGCTCCGCAGTATGCCCAAACTGTGGAGATTACCCAGTACCGGGCAATACTCAAACACCCATACCATAAGACCCTTGACCGTTTAACCGTCAATACACACTTTTTACCATTTCTCCCGATTTTGTTGAGCTTTCACTCTGCATCACTTTGC
>CAZLXD010000027.1:17644-21711 GCA_964563185.1 uncultured Chitinophaga sp. | reverse complement strand
TCTTTCCAGTTCCTCAAAGTTGTGCTTTTGAATAAGTACCTGGCTAACCGCCCTGAAAACACGCGTTTGAAAACTCTTACTTTTTTTAATGGACTCATCATTGGCAAACTCTCTGATGGTAGAGTCCAGCAGTTTCAGCAAGCCTACATCGCGCTTGCCATAGTTTTGCGAAAGCTTTAAACGATACGTTACTGCTGCCAGCACCTGGTCGGCATCGCGCAACTGATTCAGTCTGGCAGCATTCTCCTTGCGCAGTTGTATATACTTCTCCGGATTAATTTCGGGCATGTCTGCCGAAAGGCGGATAAAACTGGCGTAGATAATATCCAGCATTTCAAAATTCTCGCTTTTAGCAGCCCTCTTTTCGGCACGCCTTAAATAATAGAGCGCCAGGTCGGCCTTGTTGCGCGAAACAAAAATCTGAAACAGGCTCAGATTCAAATACAGGATATTCGAATCTCCTTTATCAAAATGCAGCAAGGCTAAATTGCAGGCTATATCCTCCTGCAACCGGTGCTTTAACCGGTAAAATGAATTCTTATCTGCCTTACCGTAAAGCTTACGGAATATATATTCCTCCTCGTATCGTTCGCCCGACTTTCGGATATAATCAAACAGCATTACATCTTTGCGCGCATCCGATGAATTGGTACTATTAAGCCACAATTTAAAGTTGCGTACCTCCTCCTTATTCATGGTGCCGATAATAGTGTTAAGCACTTCCATACAACTATTTTGAACGAGTAAGAAACAAAAGTAAAATTTCCAATCTGTTGCAACTAAGTTTATAGCTTAGCGGTCAACTAAGGCATGAAGAAACTTCTACTACCCCGCTTAGCGTTTTTAATAGTAACAGTAGTAACCTGCACCCCGTTGGTTGCACAAACCAACGGACTGGCACTTACGCTTATTAACTACACCGTTCAGAACGACTCCAGTGTAAACCTCGGATACACCATTACCATAAATGCACAAATTACCAATACAGATACCGCTAACTCTTTTACCGGAGTGCTTGATTTCGGATTAAGGAACACCGCACAGGTTCTTACGCAGAACAATACTATTTTCAAGAAACCTCCTTACAGCAGCGATTATGTTATTCTTAATCCGGGGGAAACGGTTCCTGCTATTTTCAGCGTTGATATTGAAACGCCTTACTTTGCCCCCGGGCCCGATGTGGTAGTAGTATGGCCTATTTCCAGTAAGCCCGTAAGCGATTCTATTCTTATTGAACTAAACGTAGTGGGGCCAAGCAACATAGCGGATGAACCGGAAGCAGAATTCAACTATGCAATTTTCCTCGGAACAATTGCAATACAGGGACTGCCCTATCAAAAGCACATTAAACAGGTAAGAATTTACAGCATATCAGGGCAGGTGCTTATACAACATAATTCCGGGATAAACACTGAAATTCCACTGGGCACGCTTCCAAAGGGAATATACCTGTGTGAGATTTACCTGTCGGACAAAAGCAGAAAGGTGATAAAGTTTGTGCAGTAGCCTGTGCCGCTTTTAGCTGCTGTTAATACCCAAAATACCTTTCAGCTCCTCTACCATTTCAGCGCTAAGCGGCTTGTTTCTGAACTCCTTTACATGAGGCTGCTGCATGGCAAACTCGCGGTCATCGGGATTAATAGAAGTAGTCAGCATTACAATATTCACCTTATCTTTTACCGTGTCGGGTAATTGGTCGAAAGCTTTCAAAAATTCCCAACCATCCATTACCGGCATGTTTATATCCAGAAATATAATTTCCGGTAAAGGGGCGCCTTCTTTCAATGCCTCGTTTAAATATTCAATAGCCGCCTCACCGTTAACGCAAACATCTATACGCTCGGCAACGCCTGCCTCATGCAATACCAGGCGGTGATAGAAATTGGTACTGTGGTCATCATCTACCAATAATATTGTTTTCAGTTTAGCCATATACAATGCTATGCGGGTATAGTAAAATAAAAATTACTGCCCTTACCGGGAACAGATTCCACCCAAATGTTTCCGCCATGTAACTCCACAATTTTTTTGCAGTGTGCCAGACCAATTCCTATGCCGGTGTAATCTTCCCTGTTATGCAAGCGCTTAAAAAGTATAAATACCTTTTGCAAATCCTTTTCCTGTATTCCAATGCCATTGTCGCTTACGCAAAAGCGGTGAATGTTGCCTTCTGTTTTGCAACTAATACTAACGCAAAGCGGAACATTCTTTTGGCGGAACTTTACGGCATTGCTTAACAGGTTCTGCATTAAAATACGAAACTCCAACTTAAACCCGTTTAACTCCGGCAATTCCTCCATCTCTATTTTCCCGTCCGATTCACGCAGCGACTCCTGAATATCCAACAACACTTCCTGCACTACTTCATTACACTTAAACAACTCCATTTTCCGTTCCTTACCTAAGCGCGAATAAAACAACAGGCCTGCGATCAGTTCACTCATACGCAATGCCGAACCACGAGTAAAGGAAAGCATCTGCCGTCCTTCCTCATCGAGCAGGGTAGCATATCTGGTTTGCAGCATTTCAGTAAGGTTGTTAACCGTTCTGAGCGGCTCTTGTAAATCGTGTGAGGCGATGTATGTAAACTGCTCCATTTCTTTGTTCTTGGCTTCCAGTTCCACCACCTTAAGTTGCTGGGCTTCTGCTTTCTTAGCTTCGGTAAGGTCGGTAGCTACTCCCAAAAAGCCGGTAATTTCTCCGTTTACCCCGTGCACAGCCGTAACCACCAATTGCACCGGAAACTTTGTTCCGTCTTTACGCACGTATGTCCATTCGCGGGCATCGTATTCCGTTATTCGCGCCCTCTCCACAAAAACATCAAAACCTTTTATTTCTCTTCTGTATTGCTCACTCAGTATTTTTCCACGGGCAGTTACTTCTTCTTGTAAATGTATTATCTGAAGAGTATGTTCTCCTATCAACTCGAAGGGTTTGTATCCCAACAGGTTTTCGGCACCACGGCTAAAGTGGGTAATAAGGCCTTTGGTATCGGTGCCTATTATGGAAACGTGTGTGGCAGAATCAAGAATAGCCGTCAGTTCGCGGTTAACTTCCTGTAGCTGCTTCTCGGCCATTTTTTGAGCGGTAACATCCTCTACCTGCGAAAGAAAACAGAAAGGTGAACCATCAGCATTCCGCAACATGGATACACTAAGTTTAGCCCATATTAAAGAGCCGTTCTTATGAAAATAACGCTTCCCCATTTGGTAAGTATCCAAATCACCTGTCAGCATCCTGTTTACTTGTTTTAAGTCCTCTTGCAAGTCCTCCGGATATGTAATATCCTGAAAAGTAAGTCTATAAAACTCCTCTGGTGAATACCCTAAAATACCGCATAACGCTTTGTTCACCTCAATCCACCTGCCCTCGGTAGAGACCAAAGCTAATCCCACAGCCGAATAGTTAAAGGCATTCTGAAATTTTCCCTCACTAACCTTAAGATCCCGGCTGCGTTGTTCAAGAATATGTTCCAGATTTTCGTTCAGGTTAGCCAGATTAACTTCAGCCTGCTGCCTTACCAGATCCATTTTATTTAGCCGCATAGCGGTAAAGGCAACAGCACTTACTGCAATAATCAAATAGAGCACAGCCGCCAGTGCAATACCAAATTCATCAGGCACTGTATCGTGGCGGTAGGCATACAACCTTACATAACCAAACACCATGGCCGATAGGGTTAGCACCGGCACCACCTGCCGTAGCATAACTCCTCCCACCTGCCTGCTCAGGAACAAACCCATGAAACCGCTATCAGGGTGCATAAGTGAACCGACAAATGATAAGGCAAGCATTATGAAAGAGGTATGCACTGCCATAGAGGAGAAGAAAGAGATTTTATACAAAGAGGGAACCCCGAAAACATAACCCAGTATGGCCACAGAAGCAACTACACCCACACTAAGCCACAGAGCCTGTATAAATTCTTTCAGTGCAGGCCTGCGGGCGGGTGACATTAACTTGGCCACCGCTATCAGTAAAAATGAAACTGCTGTGGCGTATGGCATTCTGCCCGGATGACGGCCGCTTGTGGGATCCTGGCGGGCATAAACATCAGTTGTAAAAAG
>CAZLXD010000027.1:0-17634 GCA_964563185.1 uncultured Chitinophaga sp. | reverse complement strand
GTAAAAAGTTCATCAATACCAAAATCAACTGAAAAATGATACTGCACCACCGTGACAGCAGCAAGTGAAAAAACAAGAGTAAGCAGTATCTTGCGCAACAACTCAAATCCGGCAGTATTGCTTCTGTTGGAAACATGAAGCAGTATAGAATTACCCGTAAGCAGAAAACAAACAGCAGTATTGGCCTTCATGGTGGGCAAGCCGGGCATAATACCCACCAACACCTGAATACTAAAGGCCCAGCCTGCCAGCACAAGCACCGCCACCACAATAGCCAACATTGCAACTGCTCTGACTACTGTAACTCGAAGCCTTTCTGGTAAAATACCTGCATTACCGGTTAAAGAAGTGTAATCAGTTGCACTATAGCTCAAGGGGAAAGCAGGGTTTATTTATTCAAGATTAAGAAAAAAAAAGAATGCTCCCTCAAAGCCGGTCACTGTATCAACTTTCGGTATTTTTTTAGCTTTATCCCAAACCTAAAATCAGCGATGAAAAAGATTTTACCCTTCCTGCTTTTGTGCTGCAATTTTGTTTCGGCACAAAGCCCCATTACCTTTAACATGAGCGATGTGCCTGTGGCAGGCCAAACACTGCGCGTTGCTATTGACACTTTTCCTTTACCAACGGTTAACTTCGGAAACAAAGGTGCCAACCAGGTATATGATTTCAGTAACCTGATATTGTATAAATACGATACGGTGGAGTTCCGTGTACCCACATCGGGGCAAAAAACAGCCTGCCCAAGTGCCGATGTTGCCACCACACTGGACGGCATCAATTTTCTTTTAACGAATACCGATACGCCTAATAATAAGCTTACGCTCGAAGGTGCTGAGTTGCAGTTTTGCCCCGGGCAAACCATTATCTCTGCTTACTCCACCAAGCCTGATGTGTACCGCTTTCCCACCACTTACCAAAGCACTTTTGGAGGAACGGCTTATTTGCAAAAAACGGTGCCCGGCAGCCAGGTGTGCCAAAGTGTAAGCCAAGTGCGCTTAACCACCAATACTACATATACCGATACCATTGACGGTTGGGGCAAGGTAATTACCCCTGTAGGCGCTTATAAGTGCCTGCGCAAACAGCGTAAGGAAACTACCACTACACAAATTGAAGCGCAAATTTTCCCTCCGCTGTGGACTCCCGTTTCGAACACTACCAATACAACCATACGCTACACCTACCTTACCAAAGAAGCCAAGGGCAGTGTTATCACTTTTAACTACGATACCGGCAATGTGCTGCAATCGGTTAGCTGGAGTATGGTGCCACCGGCTGCCCCCACGGCCGACTTCAGTTTTGCCAACGGAGCTAACGGCTTAGTAAACTTTACCGATTTATCGGACGGCTACCCTACCCAGTGGGCATGGGCTTTTGGCGATGGCGGAACTTCCACTTCGCAAAACCCTTCGCATACTTATACCGCCAACGGCACTTATACCGTTTGTTTAACTGCCACCAACGCAGGCGGCAGCAGCACACAGGTATGCAAGCAGGTAACCGTAAGCAACATTCCGGTTACACCGGTGGCCAACTTTAGCTGGGCGAACCCCAGCGGTGGCCTGGTAAACTTTACCGACCAAAGCACCAACACCCCCACCCAATGGGCCTGGACTTTTGGCGATGGCGGAACCTCCACTGCCCAAAACCCTAACCACGTGTACTCCGCCAACAACACTTACAATGTTTGCTTAACCGCTACCAATACTGCCGGCAGCAATCAGGTGTGCAAAAACGTAACGGTTACCGGCATTAGTGCATCGAACAACGCTCCGGTGGCGGTAAACGATACCGTAACGGTAACCGGTGGCAGCAGCCAGATAATACACGTAGCCGCCAACGATGTGGACCCCGATAACGACAACCTGTGTATGACAGCCGTGTGGGGCTCGCCTTACGCCACCGAATATATTGGCGGAAGCTGCGATATGATTTTATACGAACCCGACAGCAGCTTTAGCGGCAACGATACCTGCTACTACAGCGTGTGCGATGACGGCACCCCCGTGCTGTGCGATACCGGTATGGTGGTGTTTACCGTTAATGAACTGAACCTGCCTCCGGTGGCGGTAAATGATGCTGCCAGCGTAACACAGCCCAACTCATTGGTAGTAAATGTAGGCACCAACGACAGCGACCCCAACGGCAACAACATTTGTGTAACTGCGGTATATGGCTCTGCGGCTTTTGCTGTGGCGGCTACCGGCAACTGCACCAGTGTAGAATTTGCCCCCGACAGCACCTTTACCGGCAACGATACCTGCTGGTATATACTTTGCGATAACGGAACACCGGTGCTATGCGACACAGGAATGCTGGTGGTAACGGTTAACCCATGCGCAGCGCCTACGCTCACACTTACTTACTACTGCAAATACCCTGTACTTCAAGGAGGTTGTTACTGTGGGGATGTAGTTGCTACCGGACAAGGGATAAACAGTTTAATTACATGGTCACTTACTTCAGCTTATTCTACTGCTTATGACACTACACTTGTAAACGATGATACCTTATCTGTTGGATTAAGCTATTGTACTGGAACAGAAATTACACCGGCAGATGAACTATTCTTCCGAGTTTGCGCTACTGTACAAACCATTTGCGGATCGGTAACAGTATGCGACACTATTGATGTTAGAACAGAATCCATCTCCGAAATCGCCCTCTCCAACATTTCACTTTACCCCAACCCGGCAGGCAATATGCTTACCATTGATATGACGGAGAACGAGGACGAAATTACCCGTAGCTATTCTTCTATTGAAGTATATAACACCCTTGGCGAAAAGGTAAAAGCAATACAGCGCAAGGATGAAAGCAGAATAGCCACCTTTAGCGTTGCCGACCTAGCCAACGGTATATATGTGGTTACTTTAACAGGTGCAAACGGACAACGCAGCACCCTGGGTAGGTTTACGGTAAATCATTAAAAACGCATTTGCTTACAGGCAAACAGAGCAGGCTCAGCGGGCCTGCTTTGTTTTTAGCCAACGGCCTGTTAGTATTAAACAACCGGTTATGTATAAAACAATCTTTGCTCTTTGTGTTGTTCTGCTGGCTTCGTGCGGGGTGCCTGAAAAAAAGGAACCACCTGAAAACACCGCGCCCGAAACCGAAACCATAAAAGGCGAACTGGCCTTTTTGCTGAATTACCAGGGGAAACAACCCGAAGATGTAGGCTTTTTAACCAACCACATAGTGGAGCGAAGGCTGGCGAACCTTATGAAGGACAGCTTTCAGATACTGGAAACTAAAACCGCCTTTGCCTCGCCTATTGTTGTTTCTGAAAAAGAAGGGCTGATTGCCTCGAAATACTTTTACGATAAAGAACTAACCGACCTTTCTGCCATGGTTATTGTGGATGCGCGGCAGGAAATTTTCTGGGTGTATTACTACAATGGCGATTCGCTGGTAAAGTTTACCGACAACCCTTCGGCTACACCGGTTGGTTTTTAACTACGGCTGCACCGTAAATGTCAGCTCCTTTTCGGCCTTTAGCCCATCGTTATCTTCGGCTGCCACCTGCAGGCGAAAGTTACCGGTGGCACCCGTAAAGTAGTGGTAAGTAAAGCTAAACTCCTTTTGGCCGTACACCTGCGGGTGGCTGATAAACACCGTATCCTCCGTGGGGCCGTAAATTGTTACCGACAGGCTATTCAGCCACACATCATCGCTTACGTTGCCTTCTATGTGAATAGAGTCTGGCAGCTGAATAAGCCCACCCTGGGCAGGCGAAGTAACGCTGATAACCGGTGCAGCTGTGTTACATTCCTTTTTACACGATGAAATGCCGGAAGCAACCAAACAAATGACAGAAAACAGTATGGGAAACGGGCGCATAGAATTTAAGTTGGAGAGAAAAATAAGAATAATGCAGGAAGTAAAGGCAACATGGGTTTTCCCCCATTAAAAGAGTAGGATAAAGTTCCGCGGCTCTGTCAGGGCCTGTTTTGAATTCAAAACACCGTTCCGCAGACCTGTCAATTCCTGTATTCAATTCAAAATACGTTTTGCAACCCTGTCCCTTGTTCTTTTTCTTTGTTATCTGTTAACTATCCTCAGTTTACAGTTCAAGCCTTATTTGCACCGTATGCTATTAAGAGCAATATCAGAAACTAAATACTTTGACATTATACACACAACAAGGCTAACCCTTTTATATTTTGTTTTAGTGAAACCTTTTGGAGAATGGTGCCGTAAAAGAAGGCATTAACCGAGAAAAAAGGAACTCCCCATGAGGCAGTTAAAAATTACCCACAACATAGCCGAGCGCAACGAACAGGTTGATAAATACCTGAATGAAATAGCCGACCATCAACTGCTTACAGCCGAGCAGGAAGCTGACTTAGCGCAGCGTATAAGAAGGGACGACTTTGAAGCGCTGGAAGAACTGGTAAAAGCCAACCTCCGTTTTGTAGTAAGCGTTGCCAAACAATATCAAAATCAGGGCTTACCACTCAACGACTTAATTCATGAAGGTAACCTGGGCTTAATACGAGCCGCCCGCAAGTTTGATGAAACCCGTGGCTTCAAATTTATAAGCTATGCGGTGTGGTGGATTCGTCAGGCCATGATGCAGGCCATAGTAGAGCAGTCGCGCATTATCCGCCTGCCCGTTAGTAAAGTAGGGGCTTATACCAAAATTACCAAAGCCTTCCACCAGTTTGAGCAGGAGTTTCAGCGTGAACCCGATGTGGAAGAACTGATGGAAATGCTGGGCATGACCAAAGAAGAAATTGAAGTTTACTTCCGCATGAACTCATACACACTTTCCACCGATATGAATGTTGGTAACGGAAGCGATGATGAAGGAGGCATAACACTAAAAGATACCTTATACGATAAAGAAACTACAACACCGGAAGATAATATGATGCAGCAAACCGTAGAAAACGAAATTACGGCAATGCTGAACGGACTAAACGAGCGAGAAGCTGAAATTATTTCCTGCTACTTTGGGCTGAACGGTAAAACACCGATGACGCTGGAAGAGATAGGTGAAATATACGGACTCACCCGCGAGCGCGTAAGGCAAATAAAAGAAAGATGCATACAGCGCCTTAAAGACAAAACAAACCCGGGGTTACTCAAGGCCTATATCCAGTAACGAAGAAGAACCCGCTACTTACTGCTTGCAGTAAACTGCGGAGAAAATGCAGGGATGCTTATGGGCATGCCTTGCACACGAACGCGTCCTTCAATCTCGGTTCCAATAGAAAATTCCCTCGTCATCTCTGGCGGGGGATTTTCGCGTACATACCTGTTTGAAACTTGCCCGACCCGATAAAAAAATTAGTTTCGTGCCCCGCTTTCTATACACACAACACAGATGATTAAAGCTATAAAAGAGAATGTTAACAAGGTAGAGATACACTATTGCTTCAGTGATGAGTCGCACAGCATGAACGCGCCTATCCGAAACAAGTGTGAAAGTTACCTGCTTGGGATACTTAAAGAGATTTCATCGGTTATTAACGGGCGTTTGCTTATTGAAACCGAAGCTTTTGCCGAAGGTGGCTTGCGCGAAAAGTATGTATTAAAAGGTAAGCATGAATTTCTCCGAGCTTTTGCCTCATCGGTATTCCACTACGTGTTGCCCTTAGAGGTGAATATTGAAAAAGTAGTAAGCGAAGAAAATAAGCAGGAAACCAAACAACGCATTGACAAACTGCGGAAAGACCTGAAAGAATACGAGCGCGACAACAGCTATAAAATTGACATGGAGAATGCTGCACTTATTTTTGCAGCCAACCTTAAAATTATCAAGCTAAAGTCTAATTTCTTCCGCCAGATAACCAATAGCGAAAAGGTAACAAAACTGGCCGTGCAGTTAGTGGATGCTAAAGGCGAATACATCTCTAAAGCCAACACCGTTAACCGCAAGCGGTTTGACAGTTACATGTTGGTGGCAGATACTTTAAAGCCTGAAACAGACGACAAAGCGCTGATTGAAATTATTTCACCGGTGCTTAAAACGGGCAGTTATAAGTGGAAAGGTATTTATGTGCAAAGCGGTAAAACCATCAACTTTGCCATGAAGGACAGTGATTTTAAAAACGATGTTATCAGCCAAAGCATTCCTTTTAAAAACGGAACCCGCATTGAGTGTATTTTGGAGAGCACCAGAAAAATGAATGAGTTTGGCGAAACGGTGATAACCGGATACTCTGTTCTTACCGTAAATAAAAAAGTAGACGACCAGGTAGTGGTAGAAACCACTCAAGGCAAAACAGTGCGCAAAAAGAAGGAAACCGAAATGCAGCAACTGGATTTGTTCGGAAGCCTGTTCGGATAACAACTGCCCAAGTTTGACTTAACTATAGCTCCGTTGATTCACTTGATGTATCAGGGAATTAATTCACCGCCTTCTTAATCAGATAGTCGGCCACTTCGCGTTTTAAGTCCTTAGGGTTTACCTGGTACGTGCGCAGCATTCTGCGGGTAAGGCACTTCAATACAGACTTTTCAATGCCCGATGAATAACTATCTATGGCGTTATTAGCAGCCCTTCGGGCCACATCCAATGCATCATATAAATAAGCCTGCGCCATTTTGGTTTTAATAGCTACGTCTGCTTTGTCTGCCCCGCGTTCCTTCAACTTCATTACACGCAAGAAAGCTGACTCGGTAACAAAGGCCATAGACATTACATCGGCCAGGTTCATTACTATCTCCTGCTCATCTACCAACTTCTCACGCAGTTTGTTTCCGGCTGTGCCGGTCAGTATCATAAACAGCGCTTTCAGGTTGTTAATGTATTGCCACTCGGTGGCAAACTCCCCACTCTTAAACGGGTTATAATTTTGCAGTATAGCCGAAGGGATAGTGCGCTTAGCCGCACTCAGCTTTATTTCCTTTGAAACGAAAGCACGCTTGTAAAACTCGCCCAGAGCAAGCATCCGGTTAATCTCGTTGGTGCCTTCATATATCTTTGTAATACGCGCATCGCGGTAGGCCATTTCCACGCCTGTTTCCTGGCTGTAACCCATGCCGCCAAACATTTGTATAGCTTCATCGCCCGTGTTGCACATAGCCTCGCTGCCCAGCACTTTCAAAATAGCGCATTCAATAGCATACTCCCGCATGGCGTTAATCTTCGCATCGTTAAAGCCGCTTCCGGCCTGTTTCAACTCAGCATGTTTCTTATCTACTTCAGCGCCTATGCGGTAAGTGCCCGACTCTACCACAAAAGCGGTAGCGGCAATGGTTCCTATCTTTTGTTTAATAGCACCAAAATCGGAAATAGGTTTGCCGAACTGCTGGCGTTGGGTGGTGTATTCAATACACTTATCTAATCCAAACTTCATCCCTCCTACCCCACCGGCTGCAATCTTTATACGCCCGCTGTTAAGGATGTTTAATGCCATGTTGAAGCCTTTACCGCGTTCGCCCAGCAAATTCTCTTTAGGTATTTTGCAGTTATTAAAAAACACCTGCACGGTAGAAGAAGCTTTAATCCCCATCTTCTTTTCTTCCTTGCCTAACTCTATTCCGCCAAACCCTTTCTCTACAATAAATGCAGAAAGCTTTTCATCGTTATCAATTTTGGCAAACACCGTAAACACTTCGGCAAAGCCACCGTTGGTAATCCACATTTTTTGTCCGTTCAAAATGTAGTGTGTGCCTTCGGCATTCAATACTGCACGGGTTTTCCCGCTGTTAGCATCAGAGCCCGCGGTAGGTTCGGTTAAACAGTAGGAACATCCTTTCTCTCCGCTGGCAATGGCCGGCAGGTATTTCTTCTTCTGCTCCTCGGTGCCGTACCATAAAATAGGAAGAGAACCAATAGAAGTTTGGCAGCCGATGGTGGTAGCAAATGAAAAACCTAAAGCGAGCGCCTCGGTAAACAACAAGCCTGTGTTGAAGTCGAGCCCCATGCCGCCATATTGTTCATCAATAGAAACTCCGCACAAACCCAGTTCAGATGCCTTGCGAAAAATCTCCAACACCAACTCTTTGTCCTTCTCGGCATCCAGCGAAGCGAGTTTAGTCATACCCATGCTGTGTACTTCCTGAAGCATAAAGTCCTTCACCGTATTAAAAATCATTTTCTGCTCTTCGGTAAAATCTTCCGGAATAAAAACATCGGAAGGGTTAGATTGAGAGAAAAGAAAGTTACCGCCAATTAAACCGGGTGCTGCCATGTTGTTTTGTTTATCGGCTAAAGGTTAAGAATTTATTTTGAACGGAGTTTGGGAAAGAGCAGAAGTTGATTTTGATAACTTGCGCGCATGAAAAATTTATTCTTTCCAGCACTGTTGTTGCTTATTTCCTCCTGCGCCACATTACCTAAAAGCTACCAAACCAAAGATGAAGTGATTGCCACCGGGCCCGGGCCCGAGGATATGATTTTGGATACAAGCACCGGCACCGCACGCATACTTATTTCCTGCAACGAACGCAGAGAAGGCAAGGCCGATTACGGAGAGATAAACGCTTACTATCCTGCAACAGGAAAGATTGAAATTTTAAAACGACTGAATGAACCTGCCGGCTTTACCTTTCAACCGCACGGCATTGATTTAGTGCAGGTAAAAGATTCTCTCATTCTTTTAGTGGTTAACCACGAGCACAGTATTAAAGTAAACTCCATTGTGCGCTATTTGCTTAAAGGCAACGACCTTTTCTTTTTACAGAAGATAACCGACCCGCTTATTTCTTCGCCCAATGCAGTTACCGGTTTTAACGATGGAACGTTGCTGGTTTCCAACGATACTAAGAAGGCGGGGAATATTTGGGAGCCGCTGTTTAAACTGAAGAAAGCGGAGATAGTGTTTTGGAATGGAAGCGTGTGCTCCGTTGCTTCTGAAAAAAAGTATTGCTACAGCAATGGCATTACCAACCGCAACGGCAAAGTGTATTTAGCCAGCACCCTGCAAAACAAAGTATGGCAGTTCGATTTTAAGGATGGCAAAATGCTGAACCGCGAAGTGATTGCAAAGGTGAAGGGAGCCGACAACCTGCGCTTTGATGGCGATGATATTTTAGTAGCTTGCCACCTGCGCTTTCTCGATTTTTTAAACCACATGAAAGACCCCGGCCACTACTCTCCTACTACCATTTACAGCATTCAGCCTTTCACTAAAAAAACAGAAGTAGTTTACTACGACAGCGGGGAGCAGTTAAGTGGCGGTGCTACCGCCTTAAGCTACGGTGGTTACCTGTATGCGGGTGGAGTGTTCGATGCTAAGATTGTAAAGAAGAAGAGATAGACGCTACTTGAATGCCTGTTCCAAATCGGCAATAACATCCTGCACATCTTCTATACCTACCGAAAGGCGGATAAGGCCATCGGTTATTCCGTACTGTTCGCGCTGCTGTTTGGGAACAAAGTAGTGGCTCATAGAAGCCGGGTGCTGAATGAGGGTATCAATAGTGCCGAGCGAGGCCGTTAACTGACAGAACTTTATCTTCTTGATCAGTTTTAAGCCGGCTTTGAAACCACCTTTCAATTCAAAGGAAAGCACCCCGCCAAAGTTGCGCATTTGCTTTTTGGCCAGTGTATGTTCGGCATGTTCTTTCAGCCCCAGGTAGTTCACCTTAGTAACGGCAGGGTGTTGCTGTAAATATTTAGCCACCGCCATGGCATTAGTACAATGCTTATCCATGCGCAGCGAAAGGGTTTTCATGCCTATGTTCAGCAGCCAGGCATCGAATGCACTGCAAATGGTTCCGTTCAGTTTGCGGATTTTCCAAACTTCTTTCTCCATGAACTTTACATGGCGGCCTACTAAAAAACCACTCAGGCCGGTACCGTGCCCGTTCAGGTACTTGGTACCGGAATGAATAACAAAATCAACCCCGAACTTTAAGGGTTGTTGCAGGTAAGGCGAAGCAAAAGTGTTATCTACCGCCAGCTTTGCCTTGTGGCGGTGTGCTAAATCGGATAGTGCCTTTAGGTTGTAGCAATTGAGTGTGGGGTTCGAAGGTGTTTCAGCATACAACAGTTTAATATTTTTGTTTGCCTTTAATACATCTTCTACTTCATTAAGCTTGGCAAAGTCGGCATAAACTACCTGCATGTTAAGTGCCGATGTGTAGTGGTTAAAGTAATCTACACTGGTGCCGTAAATATTTCCCTGTGCCAGAATAGCATCACCGGGTTTTAGTATGCTCTGAAACAAAGCGCCAATAGCACCCATGCCCGAAGAGAACATCAGCGCTTTTGCCGAAACATTTAATCCGAAAGTTTCTAACTGTTCCAACTTTTGCTCGGCTAACTCGGCATTGGGGTTGCTCCAGCGCGAGTAAATAAATGCCTCTTCTTTTCCTTCAAATACGCGTTGCGCTTTCCCAGCCGATTCGTACACATAAGTAGAGCTGGTATATATGGGGGCGGCATGTGGGTGTATTGCTTTCGCAGAATCGAAAACATCGCGGGCAGTAACTGATTCAAAGCCTTTCACGGGATTATTGTTTTTCTTCTTCATCACTTGTAGGTATCAAAAATTAAATCAACTTCACACGCATAATTATTGTCGGCAAAAATGAGTTATAGTATTTACAGACATTTGCAGTTTAACGCGTGGGCTAACGGCAAAATAGTTGAAATTCTGAAGAACCTGGATGAGAGCCTTTTAGACAAAGAGTTGAAAAGCAGCTTCCCCACCATCCGCAAAACGCTTTACCACATTTGGGACGCGGAATTGATTTGGTTTAAACGAATTAAAGGCGAGCAGGCTACCACCTGGCCCAGCGAGGATTTGGATGAAACCTTTGCCGGAGCGCTAAACAGTTTTTTAAAGACCTCGGAGGAACTGACGAATTTTGTAAGCATGAAGGATAAGTTGTTTTTGGAGAAGAGGATATCCTATACCAACACCAAAGGGCTTTCGTTTTCCAATAACATTGAAGATATTCTTTACCACGTGGTTAACCATAGCAGTTTTCACCGCGGGCAGTTAATAACCATGCTGAGCGAATTGGGAGAAACCAAGTTTCCGCCACAGGATTTGATTGCCTACCTGCGGCAACTGGAGCCCAGTGCTTTGAACTAAAATTTTAGGGGAACACTTACGGTGTAAGTAATTGCGTACGCAACGGGGTTGGTTTCCGTTGGTGGCGTTTTTATTTCAAACGCTGGCTTTGCCCGCCCCGTTTGGCCGCCTGACCATACGGAAGTTAAGGGCAACAGCTTTTGCCGCTCAGCCACCGGCAAAGATAACACCACAATACCCCTCGTTTTTATGGTTTTTGAAGCAAAATGAGATGATAAATTATGCGATGATGGCTGTAAAAGAAAAAACTTCATCAAAGTTTTAAAACTTCGATGAAGTTTCCGCAAGGAGAGAACGAAATCAATTTTCTAATTCTCTCATTATCAAATTCTCAAATTATTAAGCCAGCGCCTGCTTCACCGCTTCGGCAGCTTCCTTTAGCTGCACCACACCGGTTACTTTCAATCCACTGTTGTCAATAATCACCTTGGCTTCTTCGGCATTGGTTCCCTGTAAGCGTACAATAATGGGCACCGGAATATTACCAATAGAGTTATAAGCATCAACAATACCCTGCGCCACACGATCGCAGCGAACAATACCGCCAAAAATATTTACCAGAATAGCTTTTACGTTTTCATCCTGCAGAATAATACGGAAGGCTTTCTCTACGCGCTCGGCATTAGCCGTTCCACCCACATCTAAAAAGTTAGCAGGGTCGCCACCGCTTAGCTTAATAATATCCATTGTGGCCATGGCCAAACCGGCACCATTCACCATACATCCTACGTTGCCATCTAGCTTTACATAGTTCAGTTCTGCTTCTTCTGCATCCAGTTCAATAGGGTCATGCTCGTTATCGTCTTTCAAAGCAGCCAAATCAGCATGGCGGTAAAGGGCATTATCGTCCAAAGATATTTTACCATCCACGGCAATAATGCGATTGTCTGAAGTTTTAAGGCAAGGGTTAATTTCCACCATGCCGGCATCGGTGCTCATATAAGTGTTGTAAACCGCACGGGCAAACTTCACCATTTCTTTATAGGCATTACCGTTCAGCCCCAAGTTGAAAGCAATCTTACGGCACTGAAAATCCTGCAAACCTACTTTGGGGTCAACCCATTCTTTGTGAACTTTATCGGGTGTATGCTCCGCTACTTCTTCAATATCCATTCCCCCTTCGGTAGAATAGATAATTACATTCTTTCCGGTTCCGCGGTCGAGCAATATAGAGAAGTAAAACTCCTTTGGCTCGCTTTCACCTGGGTAGTAGACATCCTGTGCCACTAAAATTTTCCGAACCAATCTACCGGCTGCTCCCGTTTGCTTGGTAACTAATGTTCCCCCTATAAGATTGGCGGCAATAGTCTTAACTGCATCAATATTTTTAGCCAGTGCAACTCCATTCTGCTCAGTGCCGGCAATTTTACCCTTCCCTCTTCCACCGGCATGTATCTGGCTTTTTACTACAACCCAGTCGCTGTTGTAAAGTTCTTTCAACTTTTTGGCGGCTTCTACTGCCTGATGGGGAGTTTCGGCCACTATACCTTCTTGAATAGCTGCTCCGTTTTTCTTCAAAAGTTCTTTTGCCTGGTATTCATGTAAGTTCATGCAGTAGGGTTGTTTTTTGTAAAAGACGGACGAAAATAAGTTTTACGAGGGAATTGACAACAGCTTAAAAAGCGAATAAAATTACTTTAGTGCCATGATTCTCGAAGCAAGGGATATAAGCAAACAATACGGCTCAGTCAAAGTGCTTAAGGGGGTGTCATTGCGTGTCAATAAAGGAGAAATTGTGTCTTTGGTGGGCCCCTCGGGTGCAGGGAAATCAACCTTGCTACATATAATGGGAACGTTGGACAGGCCCGATGCAGGAATAGTGAATATAGAGGGGAAAGACGTATTTAAGCAGAATGATAAATCTTTAGCCGCTTTTCGCAACCAATCCATAGGGTTTATATTTCAATTCCATCACCTACTGCCGGAGTTTACAGCTTTGGAGAATGTTTGTATTCCCGCCTACATACAAAACCAACCGAAAAGTAAGGCAGAATCAAGAGCTAAGGAACTTTTGGATATGCTGAAACTTAGCCACCGTTTACAACATAAGCCTGCCGAACTTTCGGGAGGTGAACAACAGCGTGTAGCAGTGGCACGTGCATTAATGAATAACCCCGCTATTGTAATGGCCGATGAACCATCGGGAAACTTAGACACCAACAATGCACGCGACCTTCATAAACTCTTCTTCGAGCTGCGCAAAAAACTAAACCAGACCTTTATTATTGTTACCCACAACGAGGAACTGGCCGATATGGCTGACCGCAAGGTGCACATGAAGGACGGAGCGATAGTATAACTCTCCGCTGCATTTTCAACGTAACAACATTGGCGATATCCGATTGGGGCAGGTGCGTTGCTAACCACCAACAATTTTTCTCTGCGTGTTCGCTCAATGGCAGAAGATAGAACCAATCCACAAAAAAACACCCGAACTACTTATGCTAATTTCCTTGAGCGCCTGCTATTCGCCCCTCATCATGTAAATTACTATGCTGAACATCACCTGTGTATGGGCGTACCCTCGTATAATCTTCCGGCTATGCATAAACTTTTGTTGGAAAGGGGCTACTTCAAAGACGGAGCACTGGCAGATAACTACGCTGATATTCTGAAGAAGGCCATTACAGGCTAAAACAACCATGAGTCACCAATAAAAAAAGCCTCTGCTAAGCAGAGGCTTTTTACATATAGAGTTTAGAACTACTTAGCTACTGTAAATTTAGATCTGGCTAATGTCTTACCTTCTGCACTTACCACTTGCAAAGCATAAAGACCATTGGTAACATCGCTCACATTTACTGAATTTACATTTCCGGTAAGTGTAGTAGCTTTTATTAAGTTACCAACCACATCATAAATGTAAGCAGTTGCCTTGCCTTTATATGCCAATTGAATATTCAATTCATTACCGGCAGGAATCGGATACAATGCAACAGTAACTCCGTTAACATCATTAACTCCGGAAGCATTCAATACAAGAACGCGCACATTGGCAGGTTCAGAGGTATTAGTGCCATCGCTGAGTGTGTAGGTAAAATTATCTATACCCACATAGTTATTGTTAGGGGTGTAAGCCACAACATTGCCTGCAACTACCGATGCAGTTCCATTAGCAGGCTGGCTGGCTATGTTAACGGTTAACGTTGGAGTTGCGTTGTCACAATCTTCATCATTCAACTTTACTACAATATTTTTTGCAGTGTTTTTAGTAGTAGTATCTTCATCATTACGGGCAATAGGAACAAAGTTATAACCACCGGGTAAATTCTCATAGTAAACACTATCCACTTTTAATACACTACCACGAACTAAACCAGATGAACCACCACCTAAAATGGCCTGAACATTAGGAACGCTAGATGCGATGAATACCACTAAAGTATCGGGAGTTTCACATGATACATAACTAAATGTCGCTTCAAAAAGTTCGTATCCTGTTGTAGTTGTTGTACTTTTAAAAATTGCTTCACCCACTAACTCATTGCCTTTACGCAAGGCAGCCCATACAATACAAGTATCGTTAAAGTTGGTATTTGGATTAAACACAGGGGCATAGTTATAATAGCCCTTTATTTTGTGAAGTTTTTGAGTAAACGGCTGTCCGGCACCCTGAATAGAAAGCGGAGAAATTACGCTTCCGCTGGTGAGAAGTGTTTCAGTGTTTATCGGGAACTTTCCGTTTACAACAAAGCCGGGAAAAGTCAGCTTCAACAAAGGGAAATTAGGAATAGTAGGAAGGTTAATAGTATCGGTAACAATATTTACGGCAGAGGCACCGTGGTAAGCAACGTTAGTTTGGGTTACAAAGAAAACACCGCCTAAAGAATCGGTTCCTGAAAGGGAGTTAGAGGAAGTCCAACTAGCCGGGTTCGATGCCTCGAAAGTATCAGGAGGTACACTGTTAAGGCCGGGAAAGTAAATAGTATCGTTTTGCCATGTCTCAAAACTATTATTGGCAATTTGCGCATTTACCGCTAAGGTTATGGTCAATGCAACTACTAGTAAAATGTTTTTCATCGTTTAGGTTTATTTAGGAATGTGTGCGAATATATGGCTTTTAAGTATCCATACAATTAGGTTTTATAAAAACAAAAGCCCCGCCCTAAGGCAGGAGCTTCATGTTTAACCCTTAAAAACTAAACTATGTTATAAAGACCTGCTTTCCATGAAAAAGGTTGCCTGCCTGTTGAAAATGATTGGGAGTAATTTCAATCAACTTCATGTATTATTACTTTTGAAACCGTTTGTAAACCCAAAAAATAACTTAACATGGCATTATCCATCGGCACAAAAGCCCCTGAGTTTAAACTATTCAATACCGACAAAAAAGAAGTTTCACTAAGTGATTTCAAAGGCAAAAACCTGATTATCAGTTTCTTTCCTGCGGCCTTCACAGGAGTATGCACGGCACAAATGTGTAGCAACCGCGATGAATTAGCCTACTACAACAGTATAGGCGCTGATGTGGTAGGAGTATCGGTTGATGCAGCCTTCTCTCTCGGAGTATTCAAGGAAAAAAACGGAATAAACTTCGACCTACTGTCCGATTTTAACAAAGAGATGATAACCGCATACGACATGGTTCATGAAAACTTCGCATTAGGAATGAAGAATGTAGCCAAGCGCGGTGTGGTAGTTGTTGATACGGACGGTGTGGTGCAATATGTAGAAGTTACACCTTCGCCCGGTGATCAGGTAAACTTTGCTGCCTTGAAAGAAGCGCTAGAAAAACTCAAGTAACAGACATACATAAAACAAAAACACCGATACTTTATCCGTGTTTTTGTTTTATGCATATTTCTCAAAAAATCTCCTTACCCAATGCATGTCTTCGGTAAGGGAGTTTGCGGTAGTTCTGCTAACAATAGCCATTTCACTCCCCTTAGCTAATTCACTACATAGTGTTCCGGATGCATTAGCTAATTCAGCTAACTCATACTCTGAACTACCGCCAACGTATGCAATGGCAATACCTAGCCCACGCCACAATGCCGGTCGTCTTTCCTTAGAAAAGCTCTGTACAATTTTTATCACAGAAGTTAAGTCCCCTTTATGAGCATACCAAACACTACGACCTAATCCAATATCATACACAAGAAGTTGCTGCTTATCATTACTCCATTCCGGCAATAGTTGCTGCTGTATCGCTTTCCTCCTACGAAACATACCTTCGTAGTATCCATAGCCATCTAATACACGTTCACTCCACTTTAAAGCAAATGGAAGCGGATTAATGTTTTCCTGAGCTAGTGCCCAACCTAAACCTATGTAGTATTGAGTGACGTGTAGTTTGCCGTAACTTTCCAAAAACTTTTTCCAGCGGAGAAGCCCGGATTCAGTTTTAATATCAACCAGTGCCAAACACATGGATACCGCCTCGTAGGCAATGGAACGAAATGTGATATCGTAGGAATTCAACCTATCAGCAAGTTGTGAATCAGAATCAAATTCAGAAAAATGCTCCTGAACTTCACGGAAGTTACGCTCTATCTCCTCTATATTTTCAACTGAGTTCCGGTTATACATACATGCTCCCTAAACCAATTGTTTCTTTGGATAAAACCACATGGTTTCAACATCGCGGGTAACGGCCTCGTCCTGTTGTGCTACAAAAGACAAATCGCTATGTTCTACTGCATTTAACTTCATGGTGTAAGGATTAACAGGCATATCATAAGGAGTATCGTTTACCTGAGCACTTATATGCCTGAAAATTTCAGCAGCAAATTTTTCCAACAGAGCTATATTTTCAGAAATCTTACCTAAAAGTTTATCGCCCTGTTGTACATCGATTCCTTCCTGAAACTCGCGAAGTAATTTTAAATCGAAAGGATCAATGTAGCGGTTCTCAAATATTTCATTCTCATAAGGCATCCAATCAAGAAATAGTTGTTGCATTCTTTCATGAAGCCTGCCAAACTTTTGGCCAAGGCTATCTGGTGTAGCAAACAATTGTTTAAGTAAGCGTAAATCGGTAAAAGCATTATTTGTAAAAAGTAAAGCCGGCACCGACCAATACAATGCCCAATCCCAGAAAATTTTTATCACCATTATCTGAGAATGGCCCATCAGCCAGTATTTATCCTTGTATATGGGAATCCACCGCTCAACAAGGGTGAGATAAGTTCGTTCGTAAATCTCCGCTCTGAACTGCACATCTTCTCCATTTAATTCGCGCAAAATTAAATCACTTAGGAATGTATTGCTAAGAGAAATCAAATCGCTGCCGGGTGAGTAAAACGGATCGAGGAAAGCCCCAGCCTCACCGGTTACACCCCACCGGTCAGTACCATCATAAGCTCGGCCCGAATCATGAGCAAAGTGTTTCAGAATTTTGAAATCAAGTTTATTGGAGGTTTCAGGCTCCAGCATTTTATAACAAAGAGGCTCATTCACTCTCAACCACTCCATTGCCTTTTCGTAAGTATCAATTGTATCAAACGGGTGAATGGCGGGATCCGCAACTATTCCAATGCTGGTATTTTTTGAACCCAATGGAATAACCCATACCCAATAACCTTTATCTAAAAAGTGAACGGTACTTAAGTAACGCAATCCCGAAACAAGGCAATTCTGCCACTCCTTACTATCACTCCAATGGTCAATATCAATTACTCCTTTCAATCTCCAC
>CAZLXD010000026.1:0-22002 GCA_964563185.1 uncultured Chitinophaga sp. | reverse complement strand
CTTTTCGTTTGAAAAGTCTAATTATAGACTGTCTGAATTTTGGGGATACTTACACAGTAATGTGTTACCTATTAATATTACTTTTTTCATAGGGGGGTGTTTAATCGTTATTGTAAGCCCTTACTTTTAATAATTGTCAATAAAGAGTCTACTAATCGTTGACCCTCTTTTTCCAGGTTCATCTGAAATCCCGTTATCCTCCACT
The DNA here is from genome assembly GCA_964563185.1 of uncultured Chitinophaga sp. Taxonomy (GTDB): domain Bacteria; phylum Bacteroidota; class Bacteroidia; order Chitinophagales; family LD1; genus Bog-950. The sequence continues at coordinate 21,797 of CAZLXD010000026.1, read as the reverse complement.
TGTATATCTGCAACCTAAAACTCCCCATTACCATATGCACTAAATCTTCGTTGCTGATTTTTCCTGTAAATATTTTTTTCTGCTGGCCTTCCATAATAACCGGCATCAGATGCTTCATTTTTACCATCATGAGATTTAAAATCGCACGATTGATTTTATCGCTTTCTTCAAGTAAGCCATCGGAAAAAACAGCTACAACAAAATGAGGGTGGGCATTAAAAAAGCGAAACTGACTGCTAAATATTTTGCGGAATTTTTCCTCAGGCTCTAGCGCACTATCCGTAATTTCGGCTAAACGTTTATCTATGTTTTCAGAAAGAAATTGCAGTAGATTCAATATAATTTCTTCTCTGCTGGTAAAATGCCTATAAATGGCACTTTCAGAAAAGTTCATCTCTTTTGCCAGGTTTTTAATAGTTAAACCACTCACTCCCGAAGTTGTGAGAATTTTCCCTGCTGCTTCAATTATCTCAAGTTGTCTTTTTGAAATTGTTTCTGTCATTTTCCGGTTTAAATTTTCAGGTGGTTTTTATTCTAAAAAAAGCTACTCCCAACCAAATCACCGAAGCAGTCATGGCAATTGCACCTATTAATACTAATGCAGGAGGCTCCCCCAAATACACTTCAGTTAATATGCCAATTGGCATTAGTAACCCTGCCAAAGCCAGCACGGAGGTAACTTTCGCGTTTTTGAGTTCGCTTTTAAATTGTATAAGAAGGTAGCCTATTAAGATATTCAGAAGGGCAAACAAATTGCCATGCACGTGAGCTAACCTGACTTCAAAGTATTTACCTACACTGTAGGCGTTGGCCCATTCTTCCTTGCCGGGTGCAAAATCACGAAGATAGATTAGAAGGAAGCCGTAAGCCATAAAAAATCCCATGGTTAAAAAGCCTAAAGAGATGTTGTGTTTACCGCTTATCATATTGTTCCTTCCAACAAAGAGAGTGAATGTTCGCTCACAAAGATAAAGCCGTTGTTATTACCTGCAATTTTTTTGAATAAATTCTAACGATGATTTAAATCAGCATAATCTGAAGCAAATTGGCATTTTTAGCTCTGCCAAAGTTGGCTTTTGGGGTTGGGAGCCCTCAAATTTGCCAATGTAAGTTGGGTAGAATTTCAATATGTTTTGCACGGGGAAAAAATTTACTTTGTTCATACTTAAAATAAACGCCGCATGTTGTTGAAAGGAAAAACCGCTTTAGTAACCGGAGGAACGCGCGGAATAGGCGAAGCAATTGTAAGAAAGTTTGCTGCCGAGGGCTGCAATGTGGCGTTTACCTATTTAAGCAGCTGGGAAAAGGCCGGTAAACTGGAACTGGAATTGAACGCAACCGGAGTAAAGGCTAAGGCATATAAAAGTGATGCCGCCTCCTATTTGCAGAGCGAAACCCTGGTGGAAGAGGTGGTGAAAGACTTTGGTGGTATTGATATACTGGTAAACAATGCAGGTATTACGCGCGATAACCTGTTGTTGCGCATGACTGAAGAACAATGGACAGAGGTAATAGATGCCAACCTTAAATCGGTTTTTAATTTAACCAAACATGTAAGTAAACTGATGTTGCGTACCAAGAGCGGTTCTATTATAAACCTTACCTCTATTGTTGGAGAAAAGGGGCAGGCCGGGCAATCGAATTACGCTGCCAGTAAAGCGGGCATTATCGGCTTTACTAAATCCATAGCCGATGAGTTTGGCTCGCGCAGTATTCGATGCAATGCTATTGCCCCGGGTTTTATTGAAACCGATATGACGGCTGTTCTTACGGAAGAAACGCAAAAGAATATCCTACAGCAAATACCATTCAGGCGCATGGGCCATGCCGAAGAAGTAGCCAATGCAACTCTGTTTCTAGCCTGTGATTTATCTACTTATGTATCCGGCCAAGTGCTGAGTGTGTGCGGAGGGATGAACCGGTAACTTATACTTCTTGCTGCATTTCCGTTTCTTCACCGCCATCATTCCTCTCTTTTTCGCATTTTAGCACCAATACATGAATTCAGGCATTTCCTTCCAATATCCCGTTTGGTTTATCATACTCTGTTTCGCTTTAGGAGGGCTGTACGCTGCCGTGCTTTATTACAGCGACCGCACCACCGCCCGCTACATTAAAGCAGGGATGGCTGCATTGCGTTTTGTTGCGGTAACCGTTTTGGCTGTTTTGCTGTTGTCGCCATTTTTGCGTACCCGCAATACACAAACCTTTAAACCTATTGTAGCTATTGTGCATGATAACAGCGAATCAATGCGGCTGGCTTTAGGAGCAGACACCACCGAATACCGTAAGCAAACGCAGGCGCTGGCCTACAAACTGCGGAATAAATACGAAGTGGTGGTATATGCCGCAGGCGATTTGCTGAAAACGGGAATGGATTATTCTTTCAGCAACAAGTCCACCAATCTTAGTTCTGCTTTTGAAGAGTTAAACGGTATTTACTACAACCGCAACCTTGGTTCCGTTGTGTTGCTCTCCGATGGTATTTATAACCGCGGCATTAACCCCGTTTACAGCACACAGAATGCTGCTTATAGTATTTATACTGTGGCGCTGGGCGATACTTCAGTGCAGCGCGACCAGAAACTGGCAAATGCTTTTTATAACAAGATTGCTTACCTGAACGACCGTTTTGGTTTGCGCGTGGATGTAGAGGCGAATAATCTTTCGGGGAAGAATGTAAAGCTGAGCGTGTATGAACTGAACACCGGTGCCGAACCTAAACTGTTGCAGCAAAAAGACATTGCCTATACCACCAACGTTTTTTTTCAAAGCTTTGATTTTATACTCGATGCCAACCGGGTGGGCATAGCGCATTACCGCATCAGCCTTTCTAACACAGATGGAGAGGCCACCTATAAAAACAATGTGCGCGATATTTTTGTGGAAGTATTGGACGGGCGCCAGAAAATTCTGCTGGTAGCTAACTCGCCCCACCCTGATGTGGCTGCGTTTAAATCGGCTATTGAAAGCAACCGTAACTACCAGTTGGATGTGGAATATGCCGAGAGCTATTCGCGCAAACTCAACGAATACAACCTGGTTATTCTTCATCAACTTCCGTCCGCTTCGCAGCGCATACAAAACATTTTAACCGAGGCAAAAACGCTGAAGAAGCCAATACTCTTTGTTCTCGGTTCGCAAACGCTGGTATCGGACTTTGCTAAAGTGCAGGATGTGCTGTCGGTGCGCAGTAATGCCGCACAGTTAAATGATGTAACCGCCACCGTGAACCGCGATTTCAGCCTGTTCACTCTCTCCGATAAAACATTGCAAACGCTGCCTAAGTTTCCGCCCTTCAACAACTTTTTTGGCGATTATGGAGCTAACCCTGCTGCCAGGGTTTTATTGAATCAGAAGATAAATTCGGTGGCAACCGATTTTCCATTGTGGTTAATGAGCGATGCGGGCGAGAGTAAAACGGGTGTGATAGCCGGAGAGGGGTTGTGGCACTGGAGGCTGTATGATTATTCGCTGAACAAAAACCACGAAGCCACGAATGAACTCATCAACAAAACAATTCAGTTCCTTTCGGTAAAAGCCGATAAACGCCCTTTCCGTGTTAACCTGCCTAAGAATGTTTTTCAGGATAATGAAGCTATAACCTTTGATGCCCAGTTATACAATGCCAGCTATGAGCTTATTAATACCCCTGAGGTAGACATGAAGATACAGGGAGAGGACGGCAAAAGCTACGGGTTCAAATTCAATAAAACCGAAACGGCCTACGAACTGAATGCGGGCTTCCTGCCCGTAGGTGGCTACAGCTATACGGCAACTACCCAATCGGCCAATAACACCCTTACGGTTTCAGGTAAGTTTTCGGTAAGCCCGCTGCAACTGGAAGAAATGCGCACACAGGCCGACTATAAGGTGCTGTACCAGTTAGCTACTCAACACACCGGAAATATGTATGGCTTAAAAGATGCCGGAAAAATTGCAGAGGATATTGAAGCAAAGAACCAGCTAAAACTGGTGTTGTTCGATACCTTTCAAACCGAAAGCGCCATTAACCTGAAGTGGATTTTCTTTCTGTTGCTTGCGCTGGTATCGGTGGAGTGGGCGATAAGGAAATATCTAGGCGGGTATTAATGTATTGCTGTAACTCTTTTGAAAATTTCATTTTGTTATTTTAGTCCCACATTAAACAGTATGCGTAAAATTTTCTTTTTCCTGATAGCTGCCGGTTTACTAAGCACCACTCAATCCTGTAAGCAGTGCACTGAATGCACTAAGTATCCGGGTGACCCCGTTAAACTTTGCAGGAGCGATTACGCTTCAGATGATTCGTATGATTCTGCCTATAAGCATATTATAGCGGATGGTTATAAGTGCGACTAAGCCATTTTTTTCAGCTTGGCCATGTAAAAGCCATCAAAGCCTGTTTGTGCGGGCGATACTCTCTTCTCCTCTATAAGCTCAAACTTACCTTGCTGTCTTTTCAGAAAGGCCTGCACCTGTTTTTCGTTTTCGGCAGGAAGTATACTGCAGGTAGAATACACCAGTATGCCACCGGACTTTAGCATAGGGGCATATTTATCCAGTATCTCGGCCTGCCTTTCCACCAACTCCTTTATAAACGCCAGGGTAAGGCTCCATTTGGCATCGGGCTTTCTGCGCAATACCCCCGTGCCTGAGCAGGGAACGTCCAGTAATATTCTATCTACCGCGTTGCGCAGTTTTGTTTGAGTGCCTGTGGTAAGAAGTTCTGCGGCAAAAGGTTCAATAATGTGTGCGCCTGCACGTTTGGCCCGAAGTGGCAATTGTTCTAACTTCTTTTCGTTCACATCTACGGCCAGTATTTCCCCTTGGTTCTGCATCAGTGCGGCAAGGTGCAGGGTTTTTCCGCCTGCTCCCGCGCAACCGTCAATTACCAGCATGCCGGATTGTGCATCTAATAAAGGTGCCACCATTTGCGAGGAAACGTCCTGCACTTCGAACAGCCCGTTTTTATATGCAGGAAAGTTGTGAAAGTTTTTCTTACTGTGAATAATCAGAGCATCGGGCACCATTTCCACTTCTGAAAATTCAATACCCTCATTCTCTAACAACGAGGCAACCACCCGCTTATTAGTTTTTAATGTGTTTACCCTTATGCTAAAGGTGGCTTTGCTGTTGAGTGCATGTAATTCCTGTTCCCATGCAGTTCCTAACTCTTTTTCGCCTAAGGCATCTAGCCAGTCGGGAATGCTTTCGCGAACTTTCCTTATCTCTTTTGCCTTTTCAGCCCGTTCCACTGCGGTGTTCAGGTCAATATCAGCAAACTCAGGTATGCGATTTAGTTCAGCTCCCTCTAATCCTAACTTTGCTCCGGTTATCTGCCAAAGAGCAGCTTCGGAAGAGGCTTCAATATTGGTGCAGTATTCGTATAAGCGCTTAAACCGGATAATAGTGTAAACATTATCGGCAATAAAGTGGCGGTCGCGGGCGCCCCAGTTTTTGTTAGAGTTAAGCATTAGTTCAACAGTGGTGTCAGCCTGTTTTCCGTGCAGCAACACTTCTCTTAGCCCATGCACAACTGCCTTTACCAGTACACGATGCAGTTTTACCATAAATTAGTCTACCATAAACTTACCGGTGTATGAATGTTCCTGTTCGCTTATCCTTACTACATAAACACCGCGGCTAAAGGAGGTTGTATTGATACGGATTTGGTTGCCGTTAACAGCTACATCGGTTGATATTTGTCTTCCTAACATATCCAGTATATCCACTATAAGCCGGTTCAACTTGCTGCCGTTTATCCGGCACATGATGTAATCTTTGGCAGGATTGGGGTAGAAGTAAAGTGAGGGGATGTTGTCTTTGTCCTCATTTACAGCTACCGGCAAAGCACTGTTATCCCATACCGTATCGGAATACAATTGCAATCCGCCACGAGATGTTCCGGTGATGTATTCTGAATGTCCATCGTTGTTTAAGTCGGCTATGCTGATGGTAGATTTGCTGCCAACAGGGTGCTTCAAAATATTAGAGTCGATTAACTGAAATGAACCGCTGCGCAGATTGGCCGGGTTTACTAAGTATTTAAATACTAAACCGCGGCTGCTGCCGGTGTATAACAGCAGGTTATTGGCGGAATCTTTTTGCAGATGCGGAGAGGTGTAACCATCTAAATACCCCGGCAGGTTTACGTTGATGTTTCCAAAGAAGGTGTTTACAGAGTCATCGTGGAAGAGAGGAACTGTGGGAGTGCCGAAATTCCAGAAGTAAGAAATTTTGCCATCGCGTTTGCCTACTACCAAATCATTTAAGTTATCGCCATTTACATCATAAATAAACGGAGCGGAATACTGCCCTACATCCAAACCGAAATACTGTGGAGTGGTCATGCTTGGAAAGTTTGCCTGTGCACTACCGGTATTCTTAAAAAAGTGCAGAAAGCCGGTTAGTTCACCCATTATCATGTCATTCTTATTATCTCCATCCAAATCGCCAAAGGCAGGGTGCATGGCTATTAAATTAAAATTGCTGAAGTTGTTGTAATCATCAATTACCTCTTCATACTTTGGCGAGGATGATATGCCCGTGTTTTCATAAACAGCAAGAGCCGATTTGAAAGTTGTAAACGGGCGGAAATAGCCGTAGTTACCAACTACTATATCCTGCAGCCCGTCACCGTTAAAGTCGAAAAATACAGGCTTGCTGTCGGTACCGAAATCTAGAGAGTGATGCACCAGGAATGTATCACTTACATAGTTGAACTGGCAGGCATTGTTGCCTGTATTTTTGTAAAGCAGCACATTGTTTACATCGGTAGCGCCCTGCCTTGCGTTGGGTGCTACCAGCAGGTCTTCCAGTCCGTTATTATCGGCATCTACACCAAAAGCAGCGGGGAAAATGGGCATAATGGCAGAGGTGTTGCAGGAAGGGAAAAGCGAATCCCAACTACAAATGTTGGCAAAGGAACTGTCGCCACAATTTTTTACAAACACCAGATTATTGAACGAAATATCGCCCAGCAGTAAATCTACATCGTAGTCGTTGTCCGCATCAAAATTGTAAATGGTGGAGCCGCTGTGGCGGTTACCTTCGCTGTTACCATCTTCCATACTGTTCCCTTTACATGAAAGATTAAGTGCAATGGAGTTGTTTAATCCGTTCTCGGCAAAGTTGCCCCAGCAAATAGTGCTAAGAGTGTATTTAAAAGAATCAACATTGTAGGCAGGGTTGCCCTGATTTTCCGCAGTCTGGTTTTCGTAGTATTCAACCGATGAGCCAAAAATGCCGAAGGTTAGTATGTCTATATCTCCGTCAAGGTTTACATCGGTATATACCGGAATGTCGTCCACGTTGGTCCAAATGTTTACGTTGTATTGTCCATCGTTGTAGTAAAGCACCGGCTGCACCAAGTCAAATGCCAGGTGCCCGTTCGCTATCTTTCCTTTAAACACACGCGTGCCTACATAAGGGTTTCCGTTGTAGTACACTGCGCGGGTAAAAATGTCGGGAATGTTATCGCTGTTGTAATCGCGTATCAGTGCCCAATGTTCCAGGTTATCCGGAAAAAGGTTTTCGTATTGCTGGGCATAAACAAAGGCCGTATCGGTGTTAGTGCCCACATTCAGGTAGGTAAGCACTTTGTTTCCTACGCGGTCAAAAACAAAAAGGTCTTTTGTGCCGTCATTATTCAAATCGCAGGGCGAAAACTGCGGGGCGTTCATGCCCCCTGTCCACGGATAACGAAGTGCCTTACTATCTTTCTCTACCGGAATGCCGACTACGCGGTTTTTGGGTGACTGGGAGAAACCTTGCTTTTGAAGCGCTAAAAGCAGTAACAGGATAGTAGCGGAGAACTTCATGTAAAGAAAAATTCTGAATTATCGGAAGGCACTAAATTGATAAATCTTTCCCTTATGACTGTTAAATAAGCAATGGCGATGCAGCACATTTTTCCTGCACCTTGTTTTCTGCCATTTTCTGTTTTTATTCGGGCTTAATTAACCGTAACAAAAAACTAAAACACAAACAGTGATGAAAAAGAATGTACTATTGCTGATGGCGGTTGTTACTACCACAGCCCTAAATGCTCAGGATACCAAGAAAGTTTTCGGAAGCCCTACCCTGGTTTGGTACGGAATAGATTTTACGCTTTCTAAAATGGTGGGCTTTAGTGATGAGTCGCCTACTAAAATTAAGGACGAGTGTTTTAAGCCCTGGAACGAAGTAACCATTGATATGGATTTAGCCAAGGTTTTTCAGAAGAATGGCATTGTTAAAGACCCTACCGGTGTAAACAAGCAGAACCTCGCGCGCGAAACCAGCGACCTGAAAGCGACTGATGAGGTTAAGCTGGCTCCGGAGGCTATTGCAGCAAGAGTAAAGGGATTAACACTGGGGCAAAAGAAAGAAGGGCTCGGGGCTTTAATGATTGTAGAAAGCTTTAACAAGACCAACGGATTTGCAACCGTACACGTAGTGTTTTTTGATATTGCATCGCGCGAGGTGTTGTGGTTAAAGAAACTAAGCGGCAAATCAGCCGGTGGAGCTACCCTAAAAGCATGGACCGGTGCACTGAAAGATGTTTTCAGCCAAATTGAAAAGAAAGAGTATAAAGCCTGGAAGATAGAGGCGAACTATTAGTTTGTTTCCTGCTAAAATTAAAACGCCTGCTAAGTTGTTAGCAGGCGTTTTAGTTTAGGTATTTAAAGAAGTTACTTCTTTACTTCCTCTTTTTTATCAAACTGCGAAAAATCAATACCGTTTTTAACCCGGCCTTTTTGCAGAGCCAGTTCCATTACTTCGTCCATGTGTTTTACATAGTGGAAGCGGATGTTCTTAATGTAATCGGGGTTTATTTGTGCTACATCCTTCCTGTTCTTTTCGCACATAATAATATCCTTAATGCCTGCCCGCTTGGCCGCCAGAATCTTTTCCTTAATACCACCCACCGGCATTACCCGTCCGCGCAGGGTTATCTCGCCCGTCATGGCTAAGTAAGGCTTTACTTTGCGTTGGGTAAACAACGATGCCAGCGAAGTAAGAATAGTTATACCCGCACTGGGGCCGTCTTTAGGCACAGCGCCTTCGGGGAAGTGGAGGTGAACATCTACCTTTTTGAACACATCGGGCTCAATACCCATTTTAAGGGCATTTGCTTTCAGAAAGGTAAGAGCGGTACTGGCCGACTCTTTCATTACCGTACCTAAGTTACCGGTGATGGTTACGTTGCCTGTTCCTTTGTTGAGTGTGGATTCAATAAACAGAATATCGCCCCCTACCGGAGTCCATGCCAGGCCTACCGATACGCCTGGAATATTTTCTTCGGTGTAAATACTCTTATCAAACTTTTCAGGGCCCAGAATTTTCCCCAGGTCATCTTCCTTTACGTTGGGGTTATACTTTTCGTTCAGCGCCACTTTCTTAGCCACATTGCGCATTACCGAAGCTAACTGGCGGTCTAATTCGCGCACCCCGCTTTCCTTGGTGTATTCTTCAATCAGCCTGTCTAATACCTTATCGGTTAGCTGCACTTGTTTTGGTTTTAAGCCGTGGTTGCTTAGCTGTTTAGGCAACAGGTGTTTCTTGGCTATTTGAAGTTTTTCTTCAATAGAATAACCTTCAATAGGAATTATTTCCATGCGGTCGCGCAGGGCAGGCTGTATGGTTTGCAACGAGTTAGCCGTGGCAATAAACAGCACCTTGCTTAAGTCGTATTCTAATTCCAGATAGTTGTCGTAAAACGCGTGGTTCTGCTCAGGGTCTAATACCTCCAGCAAAGCAGACGAAGGATCGCCTTTGTAATCAGCACCAATCTTATCTACTTCATCTAAAATAAATACCGGGTTTGAGCTTTTTGCCTTTTTCAGGCTCTGAATAATTCTGCCGGGCATGGCTCCTATGTATGTTTTTCTGTGGCCGCGCACCTCCGCTTCATCGTGCAGGCCGCCTAAAGCTATGCGCACATATTTTCTTCCCAGCGCTTTGGCAATACTTTGCCCCAGCGATGTTTTACCTACTCCCGGAGGGCCCACCAAACACAGGATAGGTGACTTTAAATCACCTTTCAGTTTCAGCACTGCCAGGTATTCCAGTATGCGGTCTTTCACTTTATCTAACCCAAAGTGGTCGTTGGCCAAAACCTTCCCCGCTTTTTTAATATTAAAATCATCTTTGGTGTAAATGCCCCAGGGCAGGTCGAGTATCAGCTCAATGTAGTTTAATACCACGCTGTATTCAGCCGCAGCGGGGTTCATGCGCTGTAACTTTTCCAGTTCCTTATCAACCTGTTCTTTGGCTTTTGCAGGGAGCGTAAGTTTGCTCATTTTATCCTTCAGGCGCTGTATGTCCTTATCGGAGCCGTGCATACCCAACTCTTCCTGTATGGTTTTAAGTTGTTGCGAAAGGAAGAAGTCGCGCTGCTGCTTGTCAATATCCTGCTTTACTTTATTCTGAATGTCGCTCTTCATTTGCAACATCTGCAATTCTCTGTCCAGGTATTCCAGTACCGACCGAACTCTTTTACGCATATCGGCTACTTCAAGCAGTTGCTGTTTTTCGTAAGTAGAAATATTGAGGTTAGAAGAAATGAAGTGCGTAAGTGTAACCGGGTTGGCAATGTTGCGCAGCACTATAGATGCTTCGCTGGGTATTTGCGGATTGAGTTTAATAATTTCGGCAGCCAGGTCCTTAATGCTTAAAACCGAGGCATCAAATTCCTTATCGTCCACCGGCATGGTATCCTGCAATAATTCAATCTTAGCCTTCATAAAAGGCTCGCTTTGCACCAACTCTTTTACCACAAAACGGTGGCGGCCCTGTATAATGGCGGTGGTGCTGCCATCGGGCATTTTAATCATGCGCATAATTTGCGCCACGGTGCCTATGGTGTAAATATCTTTAAACTCCGGCTCCTCTATATTTCCGTCAGTTTGACCGACTACCCCAATAAGTTTATTGGCTTTGTATGCCTCTTTGACAGCAATAATGCTTTTGTCGCGCCCCACCGTTATGGGTAGCACTACCCCCGGAAACAGAATGGTGTTGCGCAGCGGAAGGATGGGGAGAATATCAGGAATGTCTAACTTTTTGCCGTCAGCGCCTTCTTCTTCGGGTAAGATGGGCAGAAACTCCACCTCTTCGTCATTAATTGGTTGCGATAAAAAATCCTTTATGGTCATGCTAATCGCTTTTAAGTGGGTGTGAATGTGTTACTGGTTTGACAATACCTGTGCCAAGGAAAGTTTGGCAGAATTAAACAATTTGGTGTAAAACTAAATTAGATGAATTTATTGTGTTGAGCGTTTGCCCCAAAAACGGATGCACGAATGGTAAAAACGGGAGGTAAAATGGTTTTTGCGCGGAAAAAAATGGCGAAAACCGCGATAAAAAAGTGGCTCCCCGCGTCATGCGTGCCCGTCCCCGCGCCATCCGGGGACTTTCAATTTGTGAAAGAAAGTGAGCATTTTACACCAAAACAGCCCCAAAACGTGCAAAAACAAAATATTTCACTTAAAACCTTGGGCAATACACCTTTTTACCGTTGAACTCGCGGGTCCATTTACCCACATACACTAAGGAGAGTTCAGGCCCGCCATTGGCGCGGGCACTTTGTATCAGTTTCGAAAGGGTAACATCGTAACTTAGGAGCAATCGCAGGGTTTTAAAGCGGTAACCCACCACAGGGGTAAGGGCATCTTTTACACGGTAATACATACCGGCATACAGCATGTGGTTAACCCTGCGCGAGCCATCGTATAATCCATATCCGTAAAGGGCGCCAAAAAGTATTTCGCTGGCCTGTTTTTGGTAGGTGTAGTAAGCGTTTACATCCAGCGTCATACGCTCGTTTATTTTTAATCCCGTTCCGGCACTTGCCTGATAGCGGAAGCCCAGCCGTTCGTTTTGGTTGTAAAAGCTGTGGCGGGGGCGGTTAAGGTGCAGCATGCTAAAGTCCACATCTACCCTTACCATATCGCTTACCTGCGCACCAAAGTTCAGGCCGGCATTCATGTCCCACATGCCAAAGCTTTCCTTTTTCCAAGGTTCGTTGGGGTCAATGGTAAAGTTAAAGCCCTCATCGTCCACCCACTGGTTGTTGAAGTAGAATTTTGAGAAGTCAACCATACGCAAAACATAACTGGCACCAAAACCCAATGAAAGAATATAGCGGTGGTCTTTATCAAATGCCTGATGATACGCCAGGCTGGCGCTGAACCTGCGGTAAGTAAGGCGGCCATCGCCAGCCTGGTCGTTCAAAAAATTAAAGCCCGCGCCAAACCAGCCCACCTTCAGTTTCTTTTCGCCAAACGAAAAATCAACATAAGGAGACTCGGTGTGGTAGTTGTAAACCGATTGCGATGTTGCCCACGGCCACTGCGCCTTAAAGTTGAAGCCTATGCGGTAGTTGCCATCGTAGTAGCCCGTTTGTGCCGGATTAAGAATAAGCGGATTGGTGAAGAACTGGGTGTAGTGAACATCCTGAGAGAAAGACCACAGACCACAGACCACAGACCACAGCAGTAACACAACCCTGCGTATGCAACGCGAAGTTTCTGTGGACAGTGGACTATGGACTATCAACTTCATCATCGCAGCAAGGTTATGTTTCCTTTCAATGGCACCACCTCTCCGTTAACCAACTCGGCCTGCACGCTGTAGGTGTACACTTCCATTTCCTGCAATACACCTTTGTAGTAGCCATCCCAGCCAATGCTTTTATCATTTGTTTCAAACACCTTTTCGCCCCAGCGGTTAAAAATGCGGAAGGTGATTTTTACAATTCCCTTGCCTTCCACTTTCACTACATCGTTAATGCCGTCACCGTTAGGCGAAAAAGCATTCGGCACACCTATCAGCGCACTAAAGGAGATAAAAATATTGCGGCAGAAAGTATCGGCACATTGTGCATTGGAAGCCACAATGCAAACAGTTACACTGCCTATGTTTCGGTTGTAAACATGCACCGGTGCCACCTCATCGGCCAGGGTGGTGCCATCGCCAAAATCCCATAAAAGATTGCTATAAAACAGGCTGGTGTTATTAAACTGCATCGGGGTTTCAAACTTAAACGTATCGCCCTGCACGGTAAACCCGGCAATTGGCTGCTGAAAAACTTCCACCGTAGCTGAAGCCGTATCGGTAACATCGCAGGTGGCAGAATCAATAATAACCAGTTGCACATTATACAAACCATTTTGCGCGTAAGTATGCGAAGGAGCGTAAGCGGTAGAGGAATTGCCATCGCCAAAATTCCACACAAAATGCGCAGCAGGGTTGCTCTGATTGTTGAACACGGCATTGGTGCCCAGGCAAACATCGTTTACCGTAAAGTTTACAGCCGCATTCGGCAACAGGGTTACCACCTGCGAAACAGCATCGGCAGGGTGGCAGCGGTTAGAATCGGAAACAATAAGCGTTACCGTGTAGCTGCCGGGAATATTGTAGGAATGGTTTTCGTTTACGGCATTAGAACCGGTGCCATCGCCAAAAGTCCACAGGTAATCAACCGCATTCACGCTTTGGCTTACCAAATCAATTACCAGATTCGAATCGCAGTCATTCAACACATTCAGTTGGAAGGCCGCAGTAACCGAATCATTAATAACGGTAATTTGCGCAAAAGCAGAATCGGCCCCTACACAGGCGTTGGTATCCAGCGCTATCAGTACTACATCAAAGGTTCCCACACTTTGGTAAAGGTGCGAAACCACTTTACCGGTATCGGAACTTCCATCGCCAAAATACCAAGTATAGTTAGTGGAAAGCAAAGCGGAATTACCGGTAAAGTCGGCCAAAAACGGAAGGCACCCGCCTGTGTCGGGCACCGTCAACGAAATTTGCAATGGCAGCAGGCTGATAACTATATGCGAAGTATCCAGCGGTTTGCAAACCATGTCGGCATCGGTAATGAAATGGGTAATAGTAAAGGAACCTGCCTGGGTGTACATGTGCGAAGCAGTATCCGTAGTAGCCTGTGTTCCATCGCCAAAGGTCCATAGTTCGGCATCCTCACCGGTATAGGTCGACCACACAGTCACCAACACCGAATCGCAGCCGAAGAAAGTTCGGGTAAACTGAAAGTCGGCATTAGCCGATGAATCAATCACCGTAATAAAAGTAACAGCCGTATCATTTTTGTTGCAGGACGAAGTATCGCTTACTACCAACTGCACCTGATAAACTCCCTGTGCCGTATAAGTATGGCTAACCGGATTAAGGGAGGAAGCATTACCATCGCCAAAACTCCAGTTGTAAGTAGCCGTTGCTACTTGTTGAGTAGAAAAGTTAACCGTAAGCGGAACACAACCCGAATTGTTACTGGTAGTAAATGCAGCATCAACAGAATACGGGATAAACACCAGCGAGCTGAACGTATCGGCCAGGTTGCACTTCGAAGTATCGGAAACAATAAGCGTAATGAGTTTATTGCCGGAGGTTTGATAATAGTGCATAACCGTATTGGTGGTATAGGTAGTTCCGTCACCCATACTCCAGTTGTATTGAGTAGTGCCAAAGTTGACGGCTGAAAGCGATACTTTGTTACTGTCGCAGTCAACCTGCAGGTTAGGCGTAAAATCGGCTACAATAGAATCATCGCGCACCCATACATCCAAAAAAGCGGTATCGCTTATGTTGCAGGAGGAAGAATCTATTCCTATCAGCATCACCTCATAAACACCCGTGTCGGTATAAGTATGAAAAGGATTGGCTATGGTAGAGGTAGTGCCATCGCCCAAATACCAAACAAAAGTTTGCGCATTATTCACCACACTCGAAAACTGAACATCTAAAGGCACACAGCCCGTAGCGCGGGGGAAGGCATTAATCTGCACATTGGTTCCCGCCAGGTTAAACTCCATTTTCAGACCTAAGAGGTTACAGTTGCTGCTGTTGTTGGTGGTACTCCACACTCCGGGTGTGGTGGGGGTTAAATCCAACCCTCCGCAACCGGCACACATAGCCTGATATATTATTCCGTTGCGGTCAAAGCGGCTGGTACCTCCGTCTACGTGCTCGGCTACCTGATTACTGCCAAAAAAACTGGCATACAAAAGACTGCCCGCATTCTTGTTCAACACTAAATAGTAGAAATCACTTCCGTCCGTTGAACTCTGAAAAGCATCAGCAGTTACAGCCATGCCAAACGTGTTACCCAGTGTAGCAGGGTTAGGAGCAAACTGATTAACCTGCCCTCCCCAACCCGATACATACACATTCTCGCAAATGTCAACCAAAAAGGCTGTAGGGGAAATATTAGTAGTAGTGGAACCCGAGCCGAATACTGTGCTGTAAAGTGTGGCAGTAAAGGAGTTGTTCAGTTTATGAATAAACTGCTTACCGCCCGGATTGTTGTAAACACCCCCGGTAACCTGATAGCTGCCCAGCGACTGCCCCGTTACATACACATCGCCATCGCCATCAATTTCTACAAAAAAGCTCTGGTCATATAAAGATGTGCCCAGGTAGGTTGCACTCAACAACTGCAAAGCATTGGCAGAAAACTTAGCTACAAAGCCATCGGTAACACCGCCCTGATATGCGGGATGAATAACCCCCGGTGTAGTAGGAAAGTTATTACTGGAAGTCCCTCCGGTAACATACACCAGTCCCAGTGAATCGAGTTTGATTCCAAAACCGGCATCGGCATTACTTCCTCCCAAATAAGTGCTGAACAGGAGTTGTGAACAGGTACGGTTTAGTTTAACAACACAGGCATCGTGCGTTCCGTTTAAAGCGGTTTGAAAAACACCCGGTGTGGTAGGAAAATTTGCCGAACGGGTACTGGATACCAGATAGATTTCGTTGTTGGGATTAACCACTACTTCCCCGCGAAACTGGTCTCCGTAGTTGTAATGCAAATTCGGAGCATCGTTCAACCCGTCATTATCCGTTCCGCCAATAAAAGTAGAGCCCACTAAAGCTGTTCCAGTTGAATTCAATACGGTTACCACTATGTCACTTCCACTGGCATATTGTACTCCGTTCGAAGGATAATCCACAAAAGTGCCTCCGTTAAAACTTCCGTCAAAAGCCCCACCCGTTACCGGATAGTTAAAGGAAGAGGTGGTGCCCAGAATAACTAACTCATTCAGGTGATTCACCACTAAACTACTCGGCTGGTCGTTGTCCGTTCCGCCTACGTAGGTGCTATAAATCAGGTTAGTACCGTTGGCATTAAACTTAGTAATGCTCATATCAATAATACCCCCACCGAATGCCGTTTGATAAGCCCCCGTTGTTACCGGATAACCAAAGCCAAATACAATACCCCCGGCATACAGATTCCCAAGGCTATCGTAAGTAGCGGTAAAACCAAAGTTATCGGCTGTAGAGCCGGTATAGCTGGAAAATATCATGGTAGGGTCAATCACCAACTCCTTTGTAGTATCATACCCTTTCGGAAACTCAAACGACAGCACAGCATTCACTGCATCAAAAACATAGCGGCAACTCACCTCCTGCTTAATCCCGTTCGCTAACTGATAGGCGTAGGGCTTCAACTCCGTAAACTCACCTAGCGAAGTTTTGTAACGAAATTCACCATTCTTTACCTGTGCATTTTCTATTCCCTCATACTTCAGTTTCACCTGCTTTACATCCGCCCCGGGCATTACATGAACATCGTACTTCAATGCTTCCCTTCTTCCGTACCAGTTTATGTGTATCCCCTTCCAAACATTGCTGTAAGTAAGTTCCGAATAGGAATACACTCCCGACTGCCACCTGCTTTTATCATTACCCAGAAAAAAGTTTCGGTAATCGCTGCTTCTTCCTGTAGCAGTTACATTGGTAGTTGTAGCGCTGTTTACAAAACTTATTGTGTGTGCATGTGTAGGAATACTGCCAGCCTGATGTCCATATCGCGCTTCGTGCAGTGCATGTCCATCCCACATATTAAAGGTTATTGCATCCCGTTCAAAGTAGATATTACCGCTGGCTAAATCAGCCCGATAATGGATAAACCTTTCCCACTGCCCCTTGTTGTCCGTAAAACGCAATTCCGAATTATCAGCATTCTCTCTCTTACCCGCAAACCCTGTGAGGTGTAAAAACAAAAACCAAAAAGTAAGGAGGTGGTGCGTCCTGCCCATAAGTTGCGCCAGTTTAAAGATAGGCAAAAAGGTTATTGGGTTGGTTGTAAATTAGAAACTTCCCTCATTATAAACAAGAACGCCTCCCGTTTGGGAGGCGTTGCTTTTAAAAATATTTCCTTTCTATCGTAACAGAGTAAACGAGCCGCTCAAAGAGTGATCTTTAGTAGCTCCCGGTGTTTGAGCATCGGGTGTACGCACAATTATGTAGTAAACATAAGTTCCGGCAGGCTGGTCTTTCCCGCTAAACTCACCGCTCCAAGGATCGGTAGAGTTATGCACCACAGCTCCCCAACGGTTGTAAATTCTAAACTCAACAACCTGCTGGTAAGGTCCCATAAGCACCGGATAGAATACATCGTTTCTGCCATCCCCATTAGGTGTAAAAGCATTTGGCATAACAAACTTCTCGCCATACAATACAAACACGGTTACTTCAGCAGTGTCCGCGCAACCATCTTCCACATCGGTAACAACAACGGTATAGGTAGTTTCTTCAGATGGTCCGGCCAAAGGATTTTGTGCGGTAGCATCTGAAAGTGTTCCGGCAGGAGTCCAGGCATAGCTAAAGGTAGCGTTGTAATCAGTTACCACATTCAACTGCGCTGAATCGCCAAACATAACGGTATCAGGCAATGCCGAAGCTACTGCATTGATACACTTGATGATAACGCTGGTAGAGGCCGATGAAGTACAACCTGCTGCATTCGTAGCGGTAACCGAATAGTTAACTATCGCATTGTTAGTGCCGGTTACCGTAAGTACCGAATCCGTTGAGCCGGTGTTCCACACATAAGTGTAATTCTGTTCAGGGGCAGGGTTCAACACCACATCCTGACAACAGCTAAGCACGAAAGGTTCAAAGCTAAGAACCGGTGTATCAGCTGCATTAACTGTAAGCGTATCAAAACTGGTGCATCCGTTATTGGTAGCCGCAACTGTGTATGTTCCCGGCTGGCTAACCTGAATAGTTGGTGTAGATGTTCCGGTAGGCTGCCATACATAAGTTACTCCCGTTTCGCTTCCTGCATTCAAAGTAGTAGACCCCTGTCCAACGCAAATAGCCGGTGGATTTGCCACAATGTTTGGATTAGGATAAGGGCGGTGAGTTACTACCACCGTATCGGATGTAACCACGCAACCTGCTCCATCTGTAGCAGTGTAGAAGTAACTTCCGGCTGCTGTAACGGTATTAGAGAAGCCCTGTTGCTGATTATTCCAAACAATGTTGTTGTAATCCTGCTCACCAAACAACGTAACCGGTTGACCCGCACAAACGTTAGTATCGCTAAATGCTAAAGGAGAAACCGTTTGCAGGTTAGAAAGTGTAAAGGTATCCGATACGTAACTACAATTACCATCGTTCACCGTTACCCAGTAATTGCCGGGAGTTGAAATTGTAAGGGTTGCGGTACTTGCGCCTGTACTCCATGCATAGCTTACATAAGGTGCCCCTGAAGGGCTAACAGTTACACTCTGTCCCGGACAAACAACCGTATCGTTGCTCAACACCACCGGTGGATGAGTGTATTGGTAAACAGTAACCGTATCATAGTTAGCACAGGAGCCATCATTTACAGTAAGGTAGTAAGTGCCGGCTTGTGAAACAGTTACAGAAGCAGTGTTCTCCTGTGTTGACCATTGATAAATCAGATTAGTTCCCACAGCGTTAGCATTCAATACACTTGAGCCGCCTGCACATATAGTATCAGGCGAAGCCGTTGTATTTACAACTGGAGGGTTTACAAATGTAATGGTTGCTGTATCGGATGCTGCAGGACATTCGTCCGGTGTAGCACCGGTAAAGGAGTAGTTTCCGCTGGTAGTTACATAAATGGTGTCGGTAGTAGCTCCATTGCTCCAAAGTATGCCAAAGTAGCCTGCTGGAACCGTGAGCATTACCGTATTTCCATTACAAAGTATTGTGTCAAATAATGCAGGGGTGCTTCCCGGATAATTTGAAAGGGTAATGGTGTTTGACACCAACAAACAAGTTCCGTTATCTACGGTAACAGAATAGGTGCCCGGTGCAACAACGGTGTCTTCGGCAGAAGTTACTCCGTTTGACCAACTGTAACTTACATAAGGGCCGCCTGATGCAGTAAGTGTAACATCGAAGCCTGAGCACACCGTTATATCATTGCCTATTGAAACCGGAGGGAATTGATACTGATATACTTCAACAGTATCAAAAGCCGGGCAGAAGAAATCGTTAACTTCTACTATATAAGTTCCGGGTTGCGTAACTGTTATAGTTGCCGATGTATCACCGGTTGGTATCCATGAGTAAGTAAGGTTATTACCGGTGGCATTAGCTGATAAAGTGGCTGAAGATCCTGAACAAATTGAATCCGGAGATGTAGTAGCATTGACAGTAGGTGCTGTCTGGAAGGTAACATCAATAGTATCAGAAGCTACAGGGCATCCGTTTAAATCCTGTGCCGTGTAGTAGAAAGTGCCATTTTGTGATACGCTGATAGTTTGTGTGGTTTCCTGTGTGTTCCAGTTAATGTTTACCAAACCACCTTCGGCTGAAAGAACAACTGTTTCACCGGAGCATGCCCCGGTATCGGTTAAAGTAGGCTGAGGCGTAGGGAAGTTGTTCAGGTTTACGTTGTTTGAAACCCAATCGCAATTACCATCGTTCACCGTTACATTGTATTGGCCTGCAGCGGAAACAGTAATAGAGGTTATGCCAGTAGCTCCGTTTGACCAAGTATAAGTAACAAACGGACCGTTCACTAACGTAAATGTTACAGACTCTCCATTACATACAGTAGTATCGGCAGTTACCACAGGTTGCGGATTGGCATACTCGTATACGGTTACAGTATCATACGAAGAACAAATGGCATCACTTACAGTAAGATAATAAGTGCCTGCGGTAGTTACCGATGTTGTAGATGTATTAGCACCATTTGACCAATTGTAAGAAAGGCCTTGCGCAGCACCGGAACGTAGCACGGAGGTTCCTCCCGGACAAATAGTATCGGGAGTAGCTGAAGCGTTTACAGAAGGCGATGGTATTTCAGTAACTATTGCGGTATCCGACTCTACCGCACAACCGTTTGCATCATCAGCAGTATATGAGTAATCGCCCGGAGTGGTTACGGTAATAGATGAAGTAGTTGCACCGGTGTTCCAAACTATATTAGTAAGATTACCCTGCGCTGAAAGTACTGCCTGTGTTCCTGAACAGAAGTATGCATCCGCCAAAGCAGGGTCAACCGGAGTAATCATATTAATGTTGACGGTATCGGAAGTATATGTGCAAAGACCTTTTGTAACAGTTACCGAATAACTACTTGAATTGGTAACACTAATTGTTGGGGTAACCGCCCCGTTTGACCAGGAGTATGTATCGTAAGGGCTGCCAGGTGCACTTAGCACATAAGGAACATCTTCCGGACAAACATTCACATCAGAACCTAATGAAACTTGCAGGTTGGTAAGAACATTAAGTAAATATGAGGCAGATGCCGAGCAACCTAAACTGTCGGTAACAGTTACGTTGTATGTAGTTGTTGATGAGGGCGAAGTAGTTACAAACTGCCCCGTTGGGTTTGACACCTGGCCAGCGGGAGCCCATTGGTAGGTAAGTGGCCCTACTCCTCCATCGGTTTTAGCAGCCAACGTATCTTCCGTACCCAGGCAAATGGTATCTCCGCCTAAAGAAAGAATGGTAGTGGAAATAGAGTCTACATCAATAGAAACTGACTTGGTTCTAACACAGTTTCCAAAATTAATATTGACAGTATAAGTAATATCGGAAGTAACTGTAGCAGTTGGAGTAGCACTGGTAGTGTTGGAAAGTCCGGTAGGCGGGGTCCAGGAATACGTTCCGCCACCTGTGGCTGTTAACTGCACCTGCCCGCTTTGACAAACAAAATTGGAACTGGCATAGGCCGTGTCTAAAGGCGAGTCGTTAATGTTTAAGGTAGCACTGGCTACAGGCAACCCTGTGCAAGGGTCATTGATAGTGATAGTAACCGTTTCTGCCCCCTCGGGTAAATTATCCTGTAACGGATCAACATAAACAAGAGCTGTGCTTGTTCCGGGGTTTACATAAGTGGTTCCTGTAAGTGTCGTATAATCTACTCCGTTAGCAGCAGTACCGGAAACTGTATAGCTAATTGCCGTAGAAGAAGTAGCCAGGTTGGGAACATTAATAGTAAATACGCCTCCCACACATCCCTCAAAAGTGCTATTGAACCCACTATTTACTGCGGCTGTTACGGTAGATGATTGCGATACGAATGAACTTGCCTCTACAAACACTCCTGAGTCATAAATACCATCCCCGGCATCACCTATGGCTAACTTAACATGGTAAGACTGGCAAGGAACCACACTGATGTTGGCATTTAAAACAGTAGTAAATCCGTCATATACAATAGTTGTTCCTGTATTGTTTACATAGTACTGAGAATATGCTAATGACTGACAACCGCTGGCAGTGTAACCTCCACCGGGAGTTCCGGGGTTTACCGTACCAATAGCCACTGATAAGGAAGAATTAGGGATAATCGCTATGTTAGAATTGGTATAGTTTCCACCTCCGGGATTAGGCCCTGAAATAAAGAAACCAAATACGTCATTGAACTGGGAGCATACATATTCAGGATATTCCTCTGACCCGAATACATAGCGGAAGTTCAATACATTTCCCTGAGGGATGATATCAAACTCCAGAACGCAAACATCCTGTGTGGTAGCATTAGATATGCTATTAAGGTTTGCATCGGTACCGTTGGCATTATCGGT
>CAZLXD010000025.1:21421-23460 GCA_964563185.1 uncultured Chitinophaga sp. | reverse complement strand
ATGGCTTCTGCGCGGAAAATTTATTTCGCTTCCGACTTGCACCTTGGCACCCCCGATGAACGTTCCAGTTTTGAGCGGGAGAAGTTGTTTGTAAAATGGTTAGATGAAGTGAAGCAGGACGCATCCGAAATTTTCATTATTGGCGACATATTCGATTTTTGGCACGAATACAAAACCGTTATACCCAAAGGCTTTGTGCGCTTACAAGGAAAGCTGGCCGAGATTGCCGATAGCGGAATCCCCGTTCACATTTTTACCGGCAACCACGACCTGTGGATGTTCGGCTATTTTGAAAAAGAACTTGGCGCAAAGGTTTACCGCCAACCTGTTGCCCGCGAGTTCAGCGGTAAGAAATTTTTTATTGGCCATGGCGATGGGCTGGGCCCCGGTGACCACGGATACAAATTCATAAAGAGAGTATTCTCCAACCCGGCCTGCCAGTTTTTGTTTCGCTGGCTGCATCCTGACCTTGGCACCAAGCTAGCAAGCTACCTTTCAAAACGAAGCCGGTATAGTAATGACGGGCAACATAAGTTGGAAAAATTTTATGGCGAGGACAAAGAATGGCTTATTCAGTATTGTAAACGCAAACTACAGCACGAGCACTATGATTACTTTGTTTTCGGGCACAGGCATTTGCCGCTTGATATACAGTTGAACGAACAAAGCTGTTACCTGAACACCGGAGATTGGCTCGATTATTTCAGCTATGCGGTGTTTGATGGCGAGAGAATGGAGCTAAAGTATTTTAAAGAAAAGTAGATGATGGCAATGGTGATGAAATGGCAAATGGCAAAGAGCCTATGGCAAAAATTAAGTGCTTGCCTGTTGCTTTTTGCTTTTTGCTCTTTCGCTCCTGCCTTTCGCCTTATTAATACCTACCATGTAAAAGCCAACTCTATTTCGGTAGATAACTTTGGCAACTTCTACACGGTTTCCAACAACAAAATTTTGAAGTTCGGCAGCGATGGAAAGTATTTGTACCCCTACGAAGAATTCCGGTACGGGAAAATTGGTATGCTGGATGTAACCAACCCCATGAAACCGCTGGTTTATTATCCCGACTTTTCTACCGTAGTAGCGCTGGATCGTTTTCTTTCTCCGCTTACCACGTACAACTTTTTCAGCCTCGGTTATCAAAACATTACCGCCATAGGTTCTTCCATTGACGGGCGCCTGTGGTTTTACGATAACGTTGATTTTAAACTGAAAAAGATTGACGAAGCCGGTACTGTTTTTCGCGAAAGCCAGCAGTTGAATGTTATTCTTGACGAAGCCCCTAACCCCAATTTTATTATTGAGAGCGATAACCAGGTGTATGTTAACGACCCCGAAACAGGCATACTGGTTTTCGATTTCTTTGGCAGCTACAATAAAACCATTCCAATAAAAGGGCTTAGCCGTTTTCAGATAGTGCAGCAGCAGGTGGTTTATCAGGACAACTACCAATTGAAATCGTACAACCCTGTTTCATTTGAATGGAAGGAAGTAACCCTGCCCGATACCGTTGATTTTATACAGGCTGTGCTGGAAAAGGAAAGCCTTGGTATGCTAAAAAAAGAGCGGGTTGATTTTTATCGGTATTAGCCATCTGTAAAAAAGGCAATAGCCTGCAATTAGGCCAAAGGGTTTCGCCCCTGCGGGGCATTTTTTTTCGGTTTGCTGCTTACTTCTACCAATATTAAATCCCTAACGGGATTTTTTTGTGCCGTAGGCACTAAATACAGGTAGCCGGTTTCAAAAAAAGGAGCATCACCCCGTAGGGACGAAACCTTCATACCTAATTGTGGGTCATTGCCCTTTTAGAAAGGGAAAATACATACGAGCCCCAAACAACCATTCATTCTTAACTTAATGGCATTGAGCTACGGAACAATCTTGCCTCCGTATATTTTTTAACCCTGACACAGTTTATTGAACACTCCCTTTTTGCGCGGAAGAAAATGGTGAAACCCTGACCGTTTCCCCGCGCCATGCGTGCCTTTCCCCGCGCCACGCGTGCCTGTCCCCGCGCCACGCGTGCCTGTCCCCGCGCCATG
>CAZLXD010000025.1:16044-21321 GCA_964563185.1 uncultured Chitinophaga sp. | reverse complement strand
TGTCCCCGCGCCACGCGTGCCCGTCCCCGCGCCATGCGTGCCTGTCCCCGCGCCATGCGTGCCTGTCCCCGCGCCACGCGTGCCTGTCCCCGCGCCACGCGTGCCTGTCCCCGCGCCATGCGTGCCTGTCCCCGCGCCACGCGTGCCCGTCCCCGCGCCATGCGTGCCTGTCCCCGCGCCACGCGTGCCTTTCCCCGCGTCACGCGGAGAAAGGTTAATTTGAGAAAAAGAGGGGCTTTTTACGCCAAAATAGCCCCAAAACGGAGAAAGCCGTCCCCTTCAGGTAAAAGCGCTGTACCGGAAAGGTTTCCCTTTATATGAAAAATATGGGCTTTCAGGCCTTAAAGAAACGCAGCAGGTGTTGGTTTACCCATTCGGGGTTATCGTGCTGCACAAAATGCCCGCTGCTGCTGTCGTACAGTATTTCGCAGGTGTTGGTGCAATACTGTTTGGTGCGGTAAGTAAGTTCCTTGCCCAGGGCGGTGTCGTGCTCGCCCCAAAGCATAAGTAAGGGGGCTTGTATGTTGGGCATTTTTACGGCCGTTAAAAAACTGCGAAACGCTGCCCGGTAGTAGGCTACAGCCGCGCGCACGGCCCCCGGTTGGCGGTAAGCCTCCACATACCCGGCTATATCTTCCCGCGAAACGGCCCCTTTGCGCATGAGCATGTTTTTAAAAGTGGCGCGGAAAAATTTTTCGGTACCCACCACCCGCTCGGGCAAAAACGGCAACTGGAAAAAGAAAATATACCAGCTCTTTTTCCACTGCGAAAAATTGAAACCCTTAAAAGCCCGGCTCATTTCGTTGGGGTGCGGAACATTCAGAATGGCCAGCTTTTCTACCACCTCAGGATGTAACGAAGCCACCGCCCAGGCCACGGCTGCGCCCCAATCGTGCCCCACCACTATGGCTTTTTCTTCGCCCAAAGCATGTATCAGTTCAGCAATATCTTTTGCCAGGGTTTGCATTTTGTAATCGGAAACATGGGCGGGTTTATCGCTCAGGTTATAACCGCGCATGTCGGGTGCCACTACACGATACTCTTTCGACAAAACAGGAATCTGGTTTTTCCACCCGTACCAAAATTCGGGAAAGCCATGCAGCAGAATAACCAATTTGCCGCTGCCTTCTTCCACGTAGTGCAGCTGAATGCCGTTGGCGGTTATAAATTTCGATTGCATGGGTTATCCCTTTAAAAAATTGCTGAACCACTTGCCGCTGGCTTTAATGGTGCGCTTTTGTGTTTCAAAGTCGGTATGCACTATACCAAAGCGCGGGCGGTAACCTTCGGCCCACTCAAAATTGTCCATAAAGCTCCATATAAAGTAGCCGTCCACCTTTACGCCTTCCTGCTTTGCCTTAAGCACCTGCGCCAGGTAATCTTTTATGAATTGAAGCCTCTTTACATCGTTCACCTCACCGTTCACCACTTCATCAGGAAAAGCAGCGCCATTTTCGGTAACAATAATTTTGCGGATGTTTTTGTAAGCATCATACTTTTTCAGCAAATGGTAAATGCCTTCGGGGTACACCTCCCAGCCCATATCGGTAATGTCGTGCCCCAGCTTTTTAGCGGGCACATTTACTACGTGAATAATAGGAATGAGTGCCAGCTTTTTTACCACCATGCGCGAGTAATTCTGCAGGCCCACAAAATCAAAATCAAAAGCCATTAACTCCTCATCACCGGGCTGCATGTGTTTTTCAATATGCCTGGCAGCCGGTAAATCTTTGGTGGGGTAACCCAGCCCCATTACCGGGTCAAGGAAAAGGCGGTTAATAAAAGCATCGGCCCGGGCTGCTGCTTTTATGTTGGCGGGTTTATCGTCCTTGGCATCTACATGGCTGCACGAAAAGGTGGTTCCTATGTTTGCCTGCGGAACATTGTTGCGAATAATTCTTCCGCCTGCGCCATGGCACATTACTACATTGTGAACCGCTTTGTAAAACTTACTGAAGTTAACGTGGCCCGGTGCATGCACGCCAATTAAGTAGCCAAGCGGGACAAATGCCATGGGTTCATTAAACACCATCCAGTTTTTTACTTTATCGCCATAAGCTTTCGAAATTACATCCACGTAATCTTCAAACCACTTAATGCTGTCGCGGTTGGCCCAGCCTCCCTTCTTTTCCAGTATCTGCGGTAAATCCCAGTGGTAGCAGGTAACCCAGGGGGCTACATTTTCTTTTAAGCACTTGTCAATTAAGCGGTGGTAAAAGTCAATTCCCTTTTGGTTTACCTTACCCGTGCCTTCGGGCAATATCCTTGTCCATGCAATAGAAAAGCGCGAAGCGGGAATGTTCATGCTCCGCATCAGTTCAATATCGCTTTCGTAGCGGTGGTAAAAGTCGCAGGCCACATCGCCATTCTCGCGCGTTTTTATTTTGCCTTTATGGTGGTGTGTAAAGTGGTCCCACACACTTTCGCTTTTGCCGTCCTCGTTCCAGGCGCCTTCAATCTGGTAGGCTGCGGTGGCGGTGCCCCATACAAAACTATTTCCGAAATCGCTGCGTTGTAATTCTCCGCTTGCAGCTAACTGTGCCAGCAATTCATTCGGCAACATACTTCCTGCTCCCAACACGGCACTCAGCCGCAGCCATTCTTCTCTGGTCATTGCATTTTTTGTTTGTGCTCTAATAAAGGCAATGTAAGGGGAAATAAAAAAGGCTGCCTTGCGGGCAGCCTTTTTTATGTTGAGGTCAATTCAAAAGATTAATACTGTTCGGGATTCTCTCCGTCTTTGGATTTGACATCGGTTGGTTTTGTAGTTACGAAAGGCGCAGCAGCAGCTTCACGAGTATTTCCATCTTGTTTCATCGGTTCGTTAACTATTGCTTTTGGTTGAGAAGCATCACGGCTGTTTCCATCCTGTTTCATAGGCAAGTTAACTACCGCAGGATTTCTCTTTTCAGCTTCCCTTCGCTGGTTTTCATCTGATGTTTGAGCATTAACTGTAATGAACGCTAGTATACTCATTGTAATAATTCCGAGAATCTTTTTCATAGAATGGAGTTTTACGATTACCAATACATAACAACACCGCGCATTGAGCTGCTGCCATAACCTGAAACATGTATCTGAAATCCATGATTTACTCCGGTTTCTGTTACGGCTGTAGCACTAAAGCCGTTAGCATAGCTACCTAAAGCTTGATCATCGCCATCTATCTGTAGGTTACTACCACTGCTGAGATCTCTTGAGAATGATTGAAAAGCGGTTTGTCCGTTAGTGTAATCAATATCTTCAGAAGCAGAAACAGTGGCATCAACATATCCTCCTGAGTTATTCTTTACCGTAAACGTTTTGTTAGATCCAATCCAAACAACTGAGATATTTGTAAGCGGATGAGTCCATGCTGTGTCTGCAGAAGTAAATGAAACTACGGCAAACTTTACTCCACCGGTAACCGAAGAAGCATCAGCCCAAGCGGTTGCAGTTCCAGTGCTGGTTAGCACCTGCCCTGCTGTACCTGTGGCATTTGCGCCATCATAAAAGGCACCCTCTACTCTCAATCCTCCGGCAATATGAACTTTCGTTGAAGGGGCAGTTGTTCCAATACCAACATTACCGCTTAAATCCTCTATGCTCATAGCAGTAGTAGCATAAGGCGGGTAAACTTCGTTGGTATAAAATCTCAAATCGCCTGAAGCTGAATCAACTCCAACAGCAGCACTGTTGTTAAAGCTACCACCCCAGAAGCCTAAAAAGCCTGACCTGGTATATATATCAGCACCATCAGCACCAATACCGCCACCACCGTCTATAATACGTGAGTCGCCTACAGTAGTGTTGCCTGTAAACTTAGCAAGATAGTTCGCAGTGCCGCTAACTCCTCCGGGGCCTGTGGCTCCGGTGGCACCCGTAGCACCGGTGGCACCCGTTGCTCCAGCGGCACCCGTTGCTCCAGCGGCACCGGTAGCACCGGCTGGGCCTGTAGCGCCATTAGCACCCGTAGCGCCTGTGGCACCCTGAGGGCCAGTTGCGCCATCGGCACCTGTAGCACCGGCAGCTCCGGTAGCCCCATCGGCACCTGTAGCACCGGCCGGGCCTTGAGGGCCTTGAGGACCGGTAGCACCTGTTGCGCCCGGAGTTCCGCCATTAGCTGAATACAAAGCGTAAGGAACACTCAGTAACTGCGAAGTTCCCATATCGGTATAGTTGCTGCCACCTGCTGCGTCAACTTCTACCTGTAGCCACTTGCCGCCACTGCCCCAGTTTATACCGGCAAAAGTGCCGCTACCTACCTGAGTTCCTGTTCCTATAGCGTGGGTAATTAAACCAAACTGATTAGTGGTGAGTGATTTTGTTTCCTGATATACAGTAGTACCACCGGAGGAGCCATCATGCACCGTAAAGCGTGCGCTAACGTTTTGACTGGCTACCACCGCACCGCTGTTGTTGCGAACTACGGCCTGGTAATTGAATGATTGTGGAGCTTGTGCCCACGTGCTTACAGCAAACAGTGCTGCTGCTGCAAACGAGAGTAATATTTTCCTCATAGCTTAAGTTTTTTTGTTTTGGTAGATTAGTTAATGACCTGAAATGGTTTGGTGATAAGCCGGGTGGTGTTATCCTTATCACCGGTAAAAGTGAGCGACAGGTAGTAGCTGCCTGCTGCAAAATTGGATACGGCAAACCCATCGGTGGTTTTACCGTTATCATAGTTACCGGTGTAAACGTCAGCCAGTTTTTGGCCTAAAACGTCATACACGGCAATAGCAATTCGCCCGGCCTCGGGGAATTGGAAGCCAAACCAAAGGTTGTCTACCGCAGGGTTTGGGTATACCACAAAGGAGCCGAATTCATCCTTTGTGAAATCAATTAATCCGACCAGTTGGTCGTTTGGCTGTTGGAAACCCTGGGTAAGGATATTTCCACCGGCCGAGAAAGTCTGAACCATAGTCATTTCCCCTACAGTGTAGGATAGACTACCGTTCGCATTGGACGAGAAGCCACCGGTGCTGGATATAACAGTCGGTGATAACGACTGTGCATACATCCAAACCGGAGCAACTGCCGCAAGAATAATCGTTACGATTTTCCTCATAAGCTTGGTTTTAATCTGGTGAGTTAAAAAATAGTGTGTCTTCAGGTTGCAAGGCTGAAATTAAAAATGTTTATACATAAACAAGGAAAAACTTCAGATATTTTTTTGAGCTTGCTTATAACAGCCGGCTATTGGTGTAGGACCATACCTCCAAAAGGAGTAAGGGAGATAGTATCACTTTTAACATTATCGCGGCTATGAACTGAAAACACTTGCCGCTTGCCGGAAGC
>CAZLXD010000025.1:2532-16034 GCA_964563185.1 uncultured Chitinophaga sp. | reverse complement strand
CTTTGCAGTAGTAAAAGATACTTCCTTCTTGCTGAGATTAATAAGAACTAACACCTCGTCTGAGCCTTTCTTCCTTACATAACCAAGCAATCCTTTAGGTAATTCGCTATCAGAGAGTAGTTCTAATCTTCCTTGTGTTAGGGCAGCGGATTGTTTGCGTAGCAGCAGCAGATGCCTTATAACGGATGTTAGAGATGAATCGTTTTGCAAAGCGCCTTCAGCATTTACAAAACTGTAATCTTTATTTACAGGTAACCAGGCGCTGTCGGCCTTAGTAAAACCGGCATTGGCTGAATTGCTCCATTGCATAGGAGTCCTTACATCGTCTCTGTTCAGGGTTTCATCGGCCCAGTCGGTCAGGAAGCGCGCCACCCATTTATACTTTTGCGCTATGGGGTCCAGTCCTTTTTTATAAGGAATCCTCCCATCAGTCATGCCCAATTCTTCGCCATAATACATACACGGAACTCCCCTTGCGGTTAGTTGTAGCATATAAAGCAATTTTGCCTTCTGCACATCTCCTTTTAGCCTCGTCATACTTCGCCTGCGATCGTGGTTACTGAATACGTACACCGGCATATAAGGCTCTAGGAAACTCTGCTCAAGATTTTGTATAAGCTTTCTGAAATAGGATGCTTTGTATTTAAACCGCAACATTTCAAAGTTGAATACCAGGCCAAGCCCGTCATTCTTTTCACTACCCAGATAGTTTTTTACCAAATGGTGATTTCCGTATATTTCTCCAATGAGGATTTTATCGCCATAGCTATCGCACACAGCCCGCAACTCCTTGGCAAATTGAATGCTCTCGGGCAAATTAAGCCAGGCTTTTACCGAGCGCACATATTGTTTCGGCCAGCCCTGTTTGGCTACTTCGCGCCTGACTACTGAAGTGCTACGGAATTTTTCATCCTTGTATATAGAATTGAAGATATCTAAGCGGTAGCCATCTACTCCTTTATCCAACCAGAAACGCACCACCTCAAACATTTTCTGTTTTACCTCAGGGTTTCGGTAATTTAAGTCGGGTTGAAAAGGAAGGAAACTAGCCCAGTAGTATTGCTTGCGTGCCTCGCAGTAGTGCCAACCGGTGCCGCCTATCAGGCTTTTCCAACCGGTGGGTTTATCGCGCCATATATACCAATCAGCTTTGGAGTTAGTGCGCGATGAGGCCGACTCTTTGAACCATGTATGTTCATCGCTGGTGTGGTTCATTACCATGTCAAAGATAATTCTCATTCCACGGGCATGCACTTCCTGTATCAGTTGTTCGGCATCGGCCAGTGTTCCATATTCAGGGGCTATGTTACAGTAGTCGGAAATATCATATCCGAAATCGCGTTGAGGACTGCTGTAAAAGGGTGAAAACCAAATGGCATCGTAACCCATATCGCGGATGTAATCAAGCTTTTGAATTATTCCCTGAATATCACCAATGCCATCTCCATTGCTATCGTAAAAGGAGCGAGGATATACTTGATAAATGGAAGTATGGTGGTACCAAGGCTTAGGTTCCTGAGTAGTTTGTCCGGCTACAGTTTGCATAATAAGCAAAGAAAATAATACCAAAAGTGGTTGTTTCATGCTACATTGATGCAGTGGCTTTTTGAGTGTCCGCTTCAGTTAGCTCCTCCGTTTTCAGAATTTGTTGGGCTTGCCTTCTTTCGCATACGGCTTCGTATTCCTCTGTGTAACGTGGGTGGTTGGTGCCCATTAGCCTGTCCCATATATTAAAGTAAAGACTGTAGTTGTAGGTAACATACTTGTGGTGCAGGTTATGGTGGGTGGAACTGTTGTGCCACTTAGTAAGCGCATTTTTGGTAAAGCCCCGCGGAAATAACTCGAAGCCCACATGTCCGCCTACGTTTAAAAACAACTGATAAATGCCCCAAATGAAAATAGCAAGCGGATGCAGCGGCATGGCAAACACCATTACCGGCAGTATGGCTACCTGTGCCAATGCCTCAAGCGGGTGGAAAGAGAACACTGCCCATGGGGTAGGGTTGGTGCTTTTATGATGTACGAGGTGTACATAAGGGTATACTTTTTTGTGGTGCATGGCACGGTGGCTCCAGTAAAAGTAGGCATCGTGAATAAAAATGAATGCTATAACTGAGAATACAAAATACCCGGTGGAATGTGCATGTATATCCGTGTAGATTTTTGTGTAGCCATGGCGCTGAAGAAAAAAAACGGCAGTCCCCACAGTAGTAAAAATAGCCATGCTGGAAAGTGAATACAGCACCTCGCGCTTAATGTGTTTCCACTCGGGGAATTTAGTCTGTATTTTAAATCTGTAGAATTGTTTACGGAACAAAACATAGAAAACAAGGAATGGAATACCGGCAAAAAACAGGTATCGAACAATATCGAAGAACAGATGATTGAGATAGCGTTCTACATAAGGCAGATAATTCATCAATCGGATTTTGAGCACAATTTAATAAGAAGAAGCCTAAAGATATTCCGGAGTGGTTCTCCTTTCCATCACTTTGTTACGCGTTATGTCAAATTCTTCTCAAATCCAATACCCGTCTGCCGCTGTGTAAAAACGATGGTTTTGCAAACACTACCCCAAAACATCATTTGATGTTCCTTTGCAACCTATCCTTTACCCATATCTCCCCCTCCTCATTATATTGCACCGGTGAACCAACCCAAACGCATACTCTTCATTGTTCAGCACCGTTGGGACCGCTCCCCCGGCCAGCGTTACCGTTGCGAACAATACATTCCTTACCTGCAGCAGGCCGGTTTTGAATGTGTGTATTCGCCCATACTGGCAACCGAACAGGAGGACAAAGATTTTTACTCCCTTGGCAATTACTTCCGCAAGTTTATGCTGTTTTTGCTGGGTGCTTACCGAAGGCTCAGAGATGTTGTCCGCGCCAGGCAGTTCCCGGTTATTTACATTTACCGCGAAGCATTTATGACGGGCACCACCATGTTTGAAAAACTACTGAAACACACAGGCGCAAAAGTGGTGTACGATTTCGATGATGCTATATGGAACCACGATGTAAGCCGGGCCAACAAAGCCCTCGGCTGGTTAAAGCGCCCCGAAAAAACAAACGACATTATTGCCCTGTCCCATTTGGTTATAGTAGGCAACCGGTACCTTGCTCGGCACTCCCGGCAGTTTAACCCAAACGTAGTGGTGGTTCCTTCCACCATTGATTTGAATTACTACAGGGTTCCGGCTAAAAGGGAAAACGAAAAGGTAGTAATAGGCTGGAGCGGCAGTTTAACCACCATCGAACACTTTAAGCCTGCCATACCGGTTTTAAAAAGAATAAAAGAACGCTACGGCAACAAAGTGGAATTCCGCGTTTTCGGTGCCGAAGATTATACCAACGAAGATCTGAGCATAAAAGGCATTCGGTGGTCACCCCAAAACGAAGTAGAACAGATTACCGCTTTCGATATAGGCATTATGTATCTGCCCGATAACGAATGGACCCGGGGCAAATGCGGTATGAAAGGTCTGCAATACATGGCACTGGAGGTTGCTACCGTAATGAGTGCCGTGGGCGTTAATAACGACATTGTGCAGGAAGGAGAAAACGGTTTCTTGGCCGCTAACGAGGAAGAATGGTTTCAAAAACTTTCTCTGTTAATAGAGTCAAAAGAACTGCGATTGAAACTTGGCAAGGCTGGCCGCAAAACCATTGAGGAAAAGTATTCCTGCCAAGCCTTACATGCAACGTATGTTAACTACTTCGAAACTTTAACTGCTCAGCTATAAATTCACTGCATGAACTTTTACGTTAAAGCATTACTCTTGTCTGTGGTCTGCGGTCTGTGGACTATCAACTGTTTCAGCCAACAGCAACTGCCCGCCAAAACCTACTACACCCTGCGCGACTCTACCACCGCCATGGATGTAGTGCTTATGCAGGGCAAGGGCGGAAGCCTTTCCTTAGAAGGCCGCAACGTAAAACTCTTCAACAGTTTTTTCGAAAATAAAACTGCCATAAAAACCAAAGCTCCGCAGGCCGGAATGATTATGTGGTTGATTAACGGCCGCGAGTTTCTTTCGGGTAATTTTTATTTAGGCGACTCAACAGGCTATGTGGTTTTTCAGAAAGACGGCAGGGAATATATAAACCTGATGAACAATGCCGGCAACTCGTTTTTCTATAACCAGATAAATAAATAACCGCCTTAGCTCTTGACACACGTTGGTGCAAACCTTATATTAAAGCAGCACTTAACACTATGAAAAAATTATTTCTCCTGTTCGCATTTACCGTTCATCTGTTGCTCTTCAGCAAAGCACAAAGCACTGAAAGCAAACTGCCCTGGGCGTATTACATGACCATGACTAACTCCTGCAACTCAGCCGATATTGTATTGCTGAAAGGCGGAGGCGGTAGCATAAACGTTGACAAGGCCAACATGGGTATCATCCGCGAATTTATTACCGACACCAATGCCGAAGTAATTGCCGAACAGCCTACTGCCGGTATTATGTGCCAGATTGACGGCATGGAATTTATAAGCGGGCAGATATTTGTAAAAGAAAACGAAGGGGCTGTAATGTTTACCGTTAACGGCAAGCGCTATACCAACCGCCTTAGCGAAAAAGGAGTGGAATTCTTCCGCTCTGTGGTGGCCTCTTTGTAACAGTTTGCTAATTAGTTTCCTGCTCTCGTTACTTACTCTTACGTTTGCATCCATTTTAAAAGTATGATGCAAAAGTTCTTACTGTCCGTTTTGTCGGTTTGCCTGCTGTTAACCGGCAACTCGCAGCTCGCTTCCGATTTCAAACAACATATTACTTACCTGGCCAGCGATGAGCTGAAAGGCCGCTACACCGGCTCGCCCGAAGAAAAGCTGGCGGCTAAGTATATTATACAGCAGTTACGTGCCGAAGGAATAAACGGGGTAAAAGGCAGAAGTAAAGACAAAACCTACCTGCAGAAGTTTACTTACCATCCGGTTATAGACAGTGTGCGCACCACACTTAAGGGCAACAATGTGGTGGCTTACATTGATAACAAAGCCGCACATACGGTGGTGCTGGGCGCTCATTACGACCACCTGGGCATGGGCGATGTAAAACACTCTGCTTACCGCGGTGAACCAGCCGTACACAATGGTGCCGATGACAATGCCAGCGGTGTAGCTATGATTGTGGAACTGGCGCAGAAACTCAAATATTCATCACTGAAAAACAACAACTATCTCATCATCGCTTTCAGCGGGGAGGAAGAAGGGCTGTTTGGTTCTAAATGGTATGTGGAGCACCCCTTGGTCGATACTTCAAAAATTAACTACATGCTCAATTTTGATATGGTTGGCCGGGTGGACTCCAACAAAATTGTGGTAGGTGGTGTGGGCACTTCTCCCGCCTGGAAAGAAGCGATGAAGGATGTTAGCTCCCCCTTGCGTATTAAAACCACCGAAAGTGGGGTGGGGCCCTCCGACCATACCTCGTTTTACTTAAAAAACACCCCCGTTCTTCATTTCTTCAGCGGGCAGCATAAAGATTACCACAAGCCCACCGATGATGAAGAGAAGATTAACTACAAAGGAATGGAGGATATTTTTGAGTACGTAGTTACTCTTATTGCCTCATTGAACGAAAAGGGCAAAATAGGCTTTACCAAAACCAAGGAGGACGAGCACGAAAATGCTCCCAGGTTTACGGTTACAATGGGTGTAATGCCCGATTATACCTATGATGGCAAAGGTATGCGCATTGACGGGGTAACCGAAGGCAAGCCTGCCGCTAAGGCCGGATTAAAACAGGGCGATGTGGTGTTGCAGTTAGGCGATATTCCCGTAACCGATATGATGAGCTACATGAAAGCCCTTGCCGCATTTAAAAAGGGCGATGCCACCAAAGTAAAGTTTAAGCGCGGAAACGAGGAGTTGGTTAAAGACGTACAATTCTGAGTGGCGCTCATTCTAAACATAGAAACCTCTTCCACTTCCTGTTCGGTTTGCCTGTCGAAAGATGGTGCCGTGCAGGATTTTCGTATTGACAACGAAAGGAACTCTCACGCGCGTATGATTACCGTGCTAGTGGACGAACTGCTTAGCGCCAACAATGTAAGCTACCGGCAGTTAGAGGCTATAGCGGTAAGTGCAGGCCCCGGCTCTTACACCGGTTTGCGTATTGGCGTATCAGCCGCTAAAGGATTTTGTTACGCACTAAACAAACCGCTTATTGCCATACCTACTTTACAATTAATTGCGGAAGGCATAAAGCAAAAAGTAGCCGGTGATGCACATTTTTACCTGCCATTGATTGATGCCCGCAGAATGGATGTGTATGCCGCTGTATATTCTGTGGAAGGAGAGGAGTTATTACCCGCAGGCTTTTTTGCATTGGATGAGGAGTTTCTTTCTATGCTAAGCCAATACGAAAACATAGTGGTGGGTGGCGATGCGGTAGAAAAAAGCAAGGCGGTGCTAGCAGGTAGTCGGTTTGCTTTCGTTGAAGAAATTTTTCCAAGTGCGAATTACATGGTCGCTATAGCTGAAAGCAAATTCAATAAAGGCGAGCTAGCCGATATTGCTTACTTTGAGCCTATGTATATCAACGAGTTTCAGGCGAAGTTGCCAAAGGCGAAATAACGGCCGTTACAGTTTCCCCATTACCTTCTCCATACATTCCAGCATTACTTTTTCGGTTTGGGCATAGGTAGGTAGTTCTTTGCCTTTATATACCCACATAATGGCTAACTGTTTTTGGGCTGCCACTAACTTTTCATACAACACAATTTTGCGCGTGCGGTATACCTCGCGCATAAGCCGCTTAATCCGATTGCGGTCAACGGCATGCTTAAAATTGCGCTTGGGAACAGAGAACCCTGCCCGGGCCGGATACATAGAGCGGATGTCCTGTATCAAATAAACAAGGGTAAATCCGTCTTTCGAAACAGATTTACCCTCTTTAAAAAGTTGTTCTATCAGTTTAGCGCTCTTTAGCTTTTCGTCCTTGCCAAAGGTGTTTTTCCCCTGCAAGCGCGAAAGTTCGAAAGCGGCAAATGGCTTAGCTACAGGATTACTTAAGTCTTCCTTCGTCAGAAACGCTGAGTTTCTTGCGGCCTCTGGCCCTTCTTCGTGCGAGAACTTTTCTTCCATTTTTAGTGCTCATTCTCTCTCTAAAGCCGTGTTTGTTTTTCCTTTTTCTGCGGCTTGGTTGAAATGTCCGTTTCATATTCTAAGTTATACTTTTCGTTTAAGGGAGGGCAAAAATAAACATTCCGTCCACTTTGCCAACCTGAATGGAGCGTCTTTTGATTTACGAATTCATTGCCACCAAAAACTCTTCGTTGGTTTTGGTACCTTTCATTTGTTGTGTCAGGAAGTTCATCGCCTCTTCTGAGGTCATATCGGCAATGTGGTTGCGTAAAATCCACATACGCTGCAATACATCTTTATCCAACAACAAATCATCTCTGCGGGTTGAAGATGAAACGATATCAATAGCCGGATAAATTCTGCGATTTGACAACTTACGATCAAGTTGCAACTCCATATTACCGGTTCCTTTGAATTCTTCGAAAATTACTTCATCCATTTTAGAGCCGGTGTCAATCAGAGCCGTAGCAAGAATGGTAAGGGAACCTCCATTTTCGATTTTGCGTGCAGCTCCAAAAAACTGCTTGGGCTTCTGCATCGCATTGGCTTCCACACCACCCGATAAAACTTTACCCGAAGAAGGCGAAACAGTATTGTGCGCACGCGCTAAACGGGTAATGGAGTCTAAAAGAATAACCACATCATGGCCACATTCCACCAATCGCTTGGCTTTTTGCAATACAATGGTTGAAACTTTTACGTGTTTATCGGCAGGCTCGTCAAAGGTAGAGGCAATTACCTCTCCGTTCACACTTCTCTCCATATCAGTAACTTCTTCCGGTCGCTCATCCACCAATAACACTATCAGGTAAACTTCCGGATGATTTTTAGCAATAGCATTGGCTATTTCTTTCAGAATAGTGGTTTTACCTGTTTTAGGTTGCGATACAATCATACCACGCTGTCCTTTCCCTACCGGAGTAAACAGGTCAATAATACGGGTGGTGAGATTACTTGGTGTTGTAAATAAATTCAGTTTCTCCTGCGGAAAAAGCGGAGTTAAATATTCAAACGAAACACGGTCCCTGATTTCTTCAGGCAGACGTCCGTTAATGGTATCTACTTTTAAAAGCGCAAAGTATTTTTCGCCTACTTTAGGAGGACGCACATATCCCTTCACGGTATCACCGGTCTTTAAGCCAAATAGTTTAATCTGAGAAGGTGATACGTAAATATCGTCCGGTGAAGAAAGATAGCTGTAGTCAGAAGAACGAAGGAACCCGAAGCCATCAGGCATCATTTCCAGCACCCCTTCTCCTTCTATTACCGCATCTGTTTCTACACTGAAAATATTCTTGTTGCGAGGTTCTTCCTGTGGTTGCCTTTCCTGAACCGGTGGGTTGTATTCAGCTTGTGTTCTTTCTGTTTTTGCCTCAAAAAGGGTTTCCGAAACCGCCTCTTCCTTATTTTCAGGAGCGTCCAACGAAGGGCCCTCATCTGATTTGTCTGCCTTGGCCTTCAATTCGGGATTAATAGGCTTTCTGATTCTGGGTTTCTTTACTTTTTCCTTAGATTCTTCGGCTGCTGTAGCTTCAGGGTTTAGTGCCTGTGCGTCCAGTATTTTGAGGATGAGTTCCTGCTTTTCCAACTTATCTGCGCCTTTAATTTTTAAGCCGTCCGCAATTTCTTTTAGCTCGGGAAGAATCATGTCATTCAATTGAAGAATGTCGTACATGTTTTAATTTTTAATGTTTGTAGAATAAGAGTATTGAGATAGGTAATATGCAAACTGCGCTTATCATTCCGCTTAAGAACACATTCAGTGTTTACACAAAAACATTTTAGAAGTATCGGGATTTTTCGGACAGTAATTTTTAGTTGGAAGAACTAAACAACTGTGGGATGTATCAGATAACGGCACAATGTTAGGCAAAGTTTCTGATTCACCAAACTTTTTTGCCCGAACTGCCAGCCCATGAGGTTTCTTCAAAAAAATATCTTTGCCGCAAATACAGAAAAACAATGCTGGAAATAGCACTTATAAGAAGTAATGCGGCCTTTGCAAAGGAACGTTTGGCCATAAAAAACTTTAAGGATATACAGTTGGTGGACGAAGTGCTGGCGGTAGATGAAAAACGCAGAAGTATTCAAAAGCATTTAGACGATAATCTGGCACAGCAAAACCTAATAGCCAAAGAAATTGGCGATTTGTTTAAGCAAGGCAAAAAGGAAGAAGCGGAAGCAAAGAAGCAGGAAACGGTTTCGTTGAAAGAAGAATCAAAAAACCTGGAAGCTGAATTGAATAAACAGGAGGAGGAGATGAAAGACATCCTCGTTAGAATACCCAACCTGCCGAGCGCAAGTGTACCTGCAGGTAAAATGCCGGAGGATAATGAAGTTGTTAAGCAAGTGGGCGAAATTCCGGTTCTATATGAAAATGCTTTGCCCCACTGGGATTTGGCAAAAAAGTATGACTTGTTTGACTTAGAACTTGGTGTAAAAATTACGGGTGCAGGTTTTCCTGTTTACAAAGGTAAAGGTGCTAAGTTGCAGCGCTCTCTCATCAGTTTCTTTTTAGATAACGCTGTGGCTGCCGGTTACACCGAAGTCATTCCTCCGCACATGGTTAACGAGGCATCCGCTTTTGGCACAGGGCAGCTACCCGATAAAGAAGGACAGATGTATCACATTGGGCTGGATGGGTTTTATATGATTCCTACAGCCGAAGTGCCGGTAACCAATATTGTGCGCGATGAGATTTTAGAGGAGAAGAGGCTTCCGGTAAAGTTTGCTGCTCATTCTCCCTGTTTCCGCAGAGAAGCCGGTTCTTACGGTAAAGATGTGCGCGGGTTAAACCGCGTTCACCAGTTTGAAAAGGTGGAGATTGTGCAAATAGCTCATCCGGATAAAAGCTACGAAGTGCTGGAAGAAATGGTGAAGCATGTAGAAGGGCTTTTGCAGAAACTTGAATTGCCTTACCGAATCCTTCGCTTATGTGGTGGTGATATGAGTTTTGCTTCGGCACTTACTTACGATTTTGAGGTTTACAGCACTGCTCAAAAAAGATGGCTGGAAGTAAGTTCTGTATCAAACTTTGAAACTTTCCAGAGTAATAGAATGAAGACTCGTTTTAAGGATGAGAATAAGAAAACACGCTTGGTGCATACCCTTAACGGAAGTGCCTTAGCCCTTCCACGCATTGTAGCTTCATTGCTGGAAAATCATCAAACGGAGAACGGAGTGCGCATACCTACAGCGCTACAGGCATACACCGGTTTTGATTTTATTGTATAGAAACTACCTAATCAGCGTTAGCTATTTGCTACACTTTGGGCATTGGGCTTGTCGTTTTATTGGTTTTAACTTCCGGTTATTTCCACAGATAGAAGTTCTGTAACTCGCTCATTTATAGGGCTTTCATTTTGTCTTGTGGAAAAGGTTAAGGTAAGCGGAATTTCTGTTTACGAAATGGCATTATAATAGTTAACATTTGTTTTGAGGTTCCACATCGGGGTTGAAAAATAAACTTAGGTGCGTACCGTTACATTTTAGCAAGCTATTAGTTAACCAACAACCAAGCAGTTATATGAAGACTGACACTTCAATGAATTTAATGCTGGTGGTGTTTTGTGTAGTGCTAATCGGGTTCGTGCTACTGAATCGAAAGATGAACGATTCGTTAAACAGAAAGCAGGCAGAAACCGAGAACCGTGCTTCGGTGGGTCCTTAACAAAACATTTATCGCAGAATGCTAATCTTTGAGGTTATCCAACCTTTAAGCGTTTTTACTGCCAACAGATAAACTCCGGCAGGCATGGCACTCGCGTCTAGGGTATTCAATCCCTTCTCTAAACTTCCGTTCAACATTACTGCACCCGTAACAGAAAGCAGTTTCCACTCAGCATTCATATAATCGTTATGTATGTATAGCAGGCCATTGGTAGGATTGGGGAATACCTTTAGGGTGTTTTGCGCTTCCTGTTCATTTACTGACGAGTAGACGAAAGCATATTGTAAAGCATTGTAAGCATTTACCCTTCCGTATCCTAACTCGGGGCACCATGTTCCGTTTGTAAGCGTAGTATCATAGTTGTAGCCTCCCACTTTTTCTGCGGTTTGTGCTATTATGTTTCTTACATCTTCAGCCGTTAAGTCAGAGCGGAGCGATAACAGCAATGCACCCACACCAGCCGCATTAGGGCAAGCGGCTGATGTTCCGTTGAATGAGTAATAGTAATTAGTAATAGTAAAGCCTTTGTTGCCGGTCATATCGGTAGTAGAAATTTTTACACCGGGTGCGCTGAAATCTAATCCGGGGCCGTGGTCGCCTCCCCAGTTTTCGCCACTGCAATCGGACGGGCTTTTGCGCTCATCGCACATGCTGGTAGCATTCACCGCTATAGTTTGCGCCATCGAAGCTGGCCAAATAGGGCCGGTAGTTCCGTTTTCGTTTCCGCTACTGAAAAACATGGCTACTCCTTTTCCGTTTCTTCCGCTTGTGTGCGCCTGTTGTATGGCATCTTCCACCGGCTGTGTTCCGCCTTGTAACAAACCAATCAGCGTTGGCGGCAAACCCCACGAGTTGCTAAGAATATCGGCATTGGCTACGCTCCAACTCCAGCCAATAGCATCGGAAAAAGCAGCTGCGGTAGAGAATGGGAGCGGGTCGCTGGCGCCTTGTAATAAAATGTAATAGAAAGCGCGAACGGGAAT
The DNA here is from genome assembly GCA_964563185.1 of uncultured Chitinophaga sp. Taxonomy (GTDB): domain Bacteria; phylum Bacteroidota; class Bacteroidia; order Chitinophagales; family LD1; genus Bog-950. The sequence goes on along the minus strand of CAZLXD010000025.1, from coordinate 4,286 downwards.
TATTTTACAAGATGGGGCTACACCGGCTATGCCTTTAGGGGGCAGGTTGTCTTTAACTGCTGCTACAATACCTGCGCAACAGGTGCCGTGTCCGTCTTCCTGATATGCGGGTGTTGGATAGCCATCGGTTGAATCGTTTACGGCATCGTGGCCGGGCAACATATTATCTTTCAGGTCTTCATGCAGGGTATCAACTCCTGAATCAATAATGGAAATTTTAATATTCGGGTCACCCGTGGTAAGAGTCCATGCACTGTCAACATCCATATCGGCATCGGGGGTACCGCTGCCTTGTAGGGTGGTTCCTTTGTTATCGATGTTCCACTGGCGGTTGTAAAGCGGGTCGCTGTTTACCAAAGGATTGAGCAGGTAGTTGGGCGTGGCATAAGCACACCAGGGGTCGGCTTTAAATACTTCGCACCACTGTAAGGTGTTTTTTTCTGTTTTGGGCAACTGAACCAAGTAGAGGTTGGGGACATATTTATCGGGACGGAAAGAGGTGAGCCCGTTGGCCTTTAATTTCTCTAACAAAAAAGGTTCGAAGTTTTGGTTGGTGATTTTTACAAAGAATTCGTTTAATACCCCTGCATGGTGTTTGCCATCGGTAATGAAGAAGGAGACAGCTTTTATTTCTTTCCGCGAAGCAAAATAACTGGTTGCCGCCCTGTAGTTGCCGGTAAAGCAAATAGTAAGCGAAGGAGCGGGAAGGTGGGTGTAACCGCTTACTAAGCCGGAGGCTTCTATCAGTTGGTTTTTCTGTTCTACGGAAACTTCTTTTTCAAAAATGAGGATGAATCTGTCCGCAGCTATGTGTTGAGTATAGTCCTGTGCAGTTGAAAAAAGAACAGCACTAAACAAAACGAAAACGAGCGCTAAAAGCTTTTGCATAAACGGGGTAGGGTTGAGCGGTGAATTTAGGTTTGTTTGGGAAACCAGGGGATGAAGGCGCTGGTTTTGCGCTTGTATTCGGAGTACGCATCGTTGCCTTCGTATTTCTTCTCGAGCATGGTAACGCCTGAAACTTTGAGCAAGAGAAAAGTAATGAGCACGGGAGAAACAATGGATACATACCAATAGCCGGAAGGCACGGCCACCAGAAAGATGCCCCACCATACAAGCGCTTCGCCAAAGTAGTTGGGGTGGCGGGAATATTTCCAAAGGCCTTTTTGCATAACATGCCCTTTATGGGCAGGGTTATCTTTAAAGCAAAGCATTTGGTAGTCGGCAATACTTTCGATAAAAAAGCCGATGGCCCAAAGGACTGCACCAATGGGATAGAAAGGCTGGAGGAAGTTGGTTTTGGGGGTGGAGTTGATGACTATAAGCGGCAGGCAGAGTACCCACATAACCGCGCCCTGCAACATAAATACGCGTAGAAAGGAATTGAGCAGCACTTTGCTGCCCCATTCTTTGCGCCAGTTGGCATAGCGGAAATCTTCAGGCTTGCCCCAGTTGCGGATGGCAAGGTAGCTGGCCAGGCGAACTCCCCACAGGGTAATCATAAGCAGGAGCAAACGTTGCTTGGGCAGATTGGCGGTGCTGAATTCGAACGTTACCCAAGCTACCACTACAAAGCCCAAACCCCAGCCGATGTCGGCTATGCCGTTGTCCTTTTTAATGGTGGCCAATACAAACAACAGGCACATAAAACAGAAAATGCAAGCTGCCGAAAGCAGGTAGGTGTTCATGGGTTTAAAAATAAGCGAATGTGGGTTTTAGTTGTAGTATTCTGTTTGTTTTTGCGCATATTTTGC
>CAZLXD010000025.1:0-2522 GCA_964563185.1 uncultured Chitinophaga sp. | reverse complement strand
AAAATGGTTCAAGTTTACGCCCCCCCCACTGCGCCAACCACTGCTGTTTATGGGTAGGTTACAACACCACATGTGTAAAAATGTTTAATGCCGGGCATTCCCTTTTGTAATAAGGCAAAAAACAAAATTCCTTTTTTCGGCCTACCGGTTGCTTTTGTACCCAACTGCGGAAGGTCAATATTGCTTAGCAGGTTGCTGTTCCGCAACTGCGGAAGGTCAATATTGCTCAGCAGGTTGCTGTTCCGCAAGTGCGGAAGGTCAATATTGCTTAGCAGGTCGCTGTTCCGCAACTGCGGAAGGTCAATATTGCTTAGCAGGTCGCTGTTCCGCAACTGCGGAAGGTCAATATTGCTTAGCAGGTCGCTATTCTGCAACTGGGGAAGGTCAATATTGCTCAGCAGGTTGCTGTTCCGCACTACTGTATTGTCTTTTATTCATCATTATAAACCCAATTTTTAACCAAAAAGCATCAAAAATGGGTTCAATCGTTAATCGTGTGAGAGGATGTTAAGTTGGCCGTTGAAAAAAAGTATAGCAGCGCGTAGATTGTTGAAGTTGGAATAGCCCTGACTGAGCGTAGGCTGTGCCTACGTCCGGCAAGTAAAATAGCTTAAAGCTGTTTTTCCCCTTCCACCGGCACAATGCAGCGTAAGCCATCAGCAAAGCACTGTAATGTTGAAGCAAAAACTTCAGAGCCTTATTATATTTGAACTAATGGACAAAATTGTTTTTACCCTGAACAATACTGGCATTCACCACGAGCATACAGCCATAACCTTTCTCACATTTCAACACCTGCTTGGCAAACCTCAATCGGGCGTGCATCATTTTATTGAAAGCATTAATGCATTTACGGAAGAAGATTTTCAGCGTCTCAATATGCGCATACAGGATAAACATACCACCCGGGTGCCAATGACCGAAAAACACCTGATTATTTTTTATGCCACGGTACACTACGCTTGTGTGGCACATTTTAATGCGAACGAACGCCAACTGCTGAAATCCCTTTATACTTACGAGCCTGAAGACATAAACATTATTGCTCAAAAAATTTTGCAGTTCGGCAGCACGGTATCCGAAAAACTCCGCAGAGATTTTCCGAAACTCAATCGCTTTCAAAAGGTAGCTGAGTTAATTTCTATTGATTAAAAAAAAAACCACCTGGGTGTAGGCTGTGCCTACGACCCCCCTCTGGCGCGAATGCAGCGCCAGCCATTAGCTAAGCTTCTTGTGCCATTTCTAATTCTCCACCCACAACACCGTTATTGCGAGTGTAACGGAGTGGAGCGAAGCAATCCCCTACCCAAACGTTCATGAGATTGCTTCAGCATTTATCCGTCCCGACAGGTTCTCTCGCAGAGGAACCTGTCAATAATTAGCGCAGGTTCCCTTGCAGGAGAATTCTGCTGTTCTCCATGTTCCGCATTTATCCCAACTGGTGAAAGCATCTCGCTTGTGCCAAACAACCAAACAGGTAAACAACTAAACAATAAACTCCCCGTGTGGTCAGGGAACCTGTCAATACAGCTACTCCTCAGCAACTACGCATACTCCAAATCCACCGAAAACTTTTCGGGGTGCTTGCCCTGTATGGGCTTATAAAAGTCCATAATACGCTTCATGTCCTTTTGCATATCACCGGTGGGCATAAATACATCGCCCACTCCGGCAATTTTGTTTTTATAGTCCAGGTAGCCCAGGGCAATAGGCACTTTAGCGCCAACGGCCACATGGTAAAAACCGCTTTTCCACTTAGTGCGCAAGCTGCGGGTTCCTTCGGGGGTCACCATTACCACCAGCTCTTCGGTTCCGTTAAACAAATCAATCATGGCTTCCGTCATGCTAGGGCGTTCTTCACCCGGGTTTTTCGGCCTGCGGTCAATGCCAATGGCGCCCAGTGCGCGCATAATGCCGCCAAACGGAAAGCGCAGCCATTCCTGCTTTACCGTAAAGCGTATGGGAATGTTCATCATGGCAAAAGCCGAGCGGGCAAAAACTAAATCCCAGTTGCTGGTGTGCGGCACAGCCAGCATTACACACTTTCTAAAGTCGGTTTTTAAGTGGTCGTCCAGTTTCCAACCAAACAACCGGAATATGAATTTTGCTAATAGTTTACCCATGCGGGCGAATATATGGCTATACTATTAATTCAGAATTACCTTTTGCTTGTGGCGGTAATTGTCAAATTTGTAGTGCCCCGCTCAAACACAAACTACTGCATGAAACTGAAACTTCTTTTTCCCGTTCTCTCCCTCCTTCTTTTCCTTCAAACCAATGCTCAGGTAAACCCCAACTACAACGTCACTATTGTTCGCGATAGTTTTGGCGTGCCGCACATTTTCGGAAAAACCGATGCCGATTGTTCGTACGGTTTAGTGTATAGTGCTTTGGAAGATGATTACAAAACCGTGATGTGGGGTTTGCTGCTGGCGCGCGGCAAGCTGGGTTTAATGATGGGTATTGAAGGCGCAAAAATTGATTACGCGGTTCAACTGTTGGGCGTTCCTGATTTTATAGAT
>CAZLXD010000024.1:21377-24275 GCA_964563185.1 uncultured Chitinophaga sp. | reverse complement strand
GTTTTTGGATGTTTTCATTGGCTACTTGCTGTTGCGCATGAATGCCCGTACAGAAAGAAAGCAGTACCAAAAGAGATTTAATGCGTTTCATTATTTATTTTTTACTGATTGATTATTCTTTCTTTCTTAGTAAAAAATAGTAGCCGGTCAGGCTTCCTTCGGTAGTGGCATAGGCCTGGAAAATTTCCCATCCTTCCCTTGACATATAATTAAGTGCATCTATCATACTGGAGAATTTCATGTCTTTAGCGGGGGAGTCTTTTAATGAAGTATTGGCAAACCATTTCAAGTCTTTGCCAAAATCAACCGTTACATTTACCTTGCTTCCATTAATGTTTGATTCACCGCGTATTTGACAGTAGTCAAACTTCTCCTGTGCTAATAGTTCTGTTGTAGTGCACAACAAAAGCATCAACGTCAGCACGTTTGTTTTCAGTTTAGTTATCATGGTTTTAGGTGGTTTGGGTTTGCAACATGTTTACTCCATTTGTTCTGTGCTTGTTTTCTGTGAATTCGGTAGTTTATTTTGGTTCTTCGGTGTTGTTTGCTTGCCATTCGGTTGGTGTGATGCCGGTATGTTTTCTATACTGAGTTGTTTTAGTTGCTGCAATACTTCGGTTTTGCGGGCACGGGCTATAGGTAGTTTTTCACCGGTGGTTAGTATGGCGGTGTTGCTTTCTTCGCCTTTGCTTATGGCGTGCAGATAGGTAGTATTAATAAGAAAGCTTTGGTGGGTGCGGATGAAGCGGAGGGGTGCAAGCAGGTGTTCGTAATACGCAATGGAGTTAGCTGCCACTAGTTTGCGGTTGTTGGTTAACTGAAACACGGTGCTGCTGTTGTGGCTGGTGCAGTAAACAATATCGTATACCGGCACGCGGTAGCAGGCTTCGGTGTTGCCTATAAGCAGGAACGATTCATAAAGTGCCGGATATTTGTTGCTTACAAAAGCGGGAGCCATGCTATAATCAGTTTTTAGAATTTCACTACAGAAAATTTTCTTTTTCTTCTACCACACCCCGCTCCACTTTGCCAGCACGTAGGCAAAAAACAGAAGGAGGATAAAGGCGAATAGCACATAGTCGTGGCGTTTCAATGGCTTGGGTTGTTATCTCTTTACTGTAAAAGTGAGTTTGCCGATAGCGCTTCCATCCTGGTTATAAATATTTAGATAGTTGTTGCTGCCCGCTGCAAAGCCCAGGTCGGCAGGGGTGCCGTTCCATTCCTGCCCGGGTGCCAGCACTATGCCCGGTGGCACATTGGGGTAGCTGGTATTGTTAGGGCAGAATCCTATTTGCATGTTGGTGCTGCCGGTGTTTTCAATTTTAAGGTTTATGTAAGAAGGTATATCATCATCGGGCGAGGCAATGTTGTCGAGGGTATTAGGGGCTACCTCTACATCATAGGTTTCGGTACCGGTGCTGCGGCCTTCCAATATGCTTTGGTCGAAGTAAACAGCGGCTTTGGTTTCATCGCCCACATATTGCAGGGCAATGGTGAGTACGTTTTTAGTAAGCTGTGTGCATAGCGCCAGTTTAGTGCCGCTAAGCTGGCTGCGCTCGTTGGCTACTATACCTTTTTGCCCCAGTTGCGCATTGCGGTTGTTTATAAAAGTAGTGCGCAGGGCGGTAGCATCGGTTACAAAGGTGGCGGGCAGGCTGGCGGCATGGGCGGTGGCACTGTTAATAAAGCGGAGCGAAATGGTTTCCAGTTCTGAAATGTTTGCATCGCTGTATTCTTTGGCACCCTGGGGGTAAAATTCCTGATAGGCCTCGCTATCGGTACCAAAGGTATAGCTGATTAAGCCTTCGGCTTTTGATATAAACAGCTTGAGTGCCCGCATGGCGGCTTCCTGCCCTACGGTTTTTCCTTCCAAAACGGCCTGCGCCAAACTCTCATCGGCCATATCGCCAAAGTAGGCGGTATAGGCATTGGTTACATCGGTTAGTATGGTAGTAAATATGCCACCGGGGTTTACGCTGTTAAGGCGTTGAATGTGGTCTTCGGTAAAGTTTTTTAAGCGCTCGCGCCCTACGCGCAGGCTTATAAAAAGAATTTTGAAGTAACGGATTAAATCAATCATGGCGGTTAGTTTTTAGTTTTTGCGTTAGCGGTTTTGTAATTTGAATTGGGCAGTCAGGTTTTTGAGTAGCTATCCTGCGGGCGCAGACCCGTTAGTCAATTTTTTGACTACCTATCCTGCGGATGCAGACCTGCTAGTCAATTTTTTGAGTAGCTATCCTGCGTGTGCAGACCCATTAGTCAAGTTTTTGACTACCTATCCTGCAGGTGCGGACCTGCTAGTCAATTTTTTGAGTAGCTATCCTGCGCGTGCAGACCCGTTAGTCAGATTTTTGACTACCGTGTTACCCTCTTCCTCAAAGAACATTTCCGCTTTCGCAAGGCGAGTGTAGAAAGAAGGGCTTGGGCGTGCAAAGACAGATTTTCGCTCGTTCCCGAACTTTTTGGGCAATGCGAGGTGGCTGAAAATGTTCGTTTTCTCTCGTAAAAGTTCTACTTTTCGTGCCTTAAAAACACCCCGTTCGTTCCCGAAAAAACGATGTTGATTTTTTTTGTGGCAAGGGGCAGGTGCGGGCTTTAGCCCGCTGTTAAAAAGCACATTTTCCGCTTATCCTGTTGTTTGCAGTTGGCTTAAGCCAACTGCATTATGGTTGATAAAAGGAAAACTCTCTTCAATACCGGCTAAAGCCGGTAAAATACAGCCCGCCTTCAACAGAATATCTTCCGCTTATCCTGCAAGGCAGTTGAATTTATTCAACTGTATTTTATGCAGTCAGATAAATCTGACCGCAACAATCTGATAAAAGGAAAATGGTTTTTTAAACCGGCTAAAGCCGGATGCTCTTTCTATTTTTGGCAAATAATACAGCAATATGTCGG
>CAZLXD010000024.1:10794-21277 GCA_964563185.1 uncultured Chitinophaga sp. | reverse complement strand
ACCGGCTAAAGCCGGTAAAACACAGCCGCGGGCTTTAGCCCGCCACAGCAAAACATCTTCCGCTTATCCTACAAGGCAGTTGGATTTATTCAACTGTATAAAAACATCTTCCTCATTAAAATTTTCATCCACCGGTTTATCTAAAAAGCATACCTTTTCACTCTCAAAAGCAACCTGAAAAAACTTTTACAAACCCCGAATTACCACCCCTTCCCCTTATGCGTGTTCACCTGTTCCGAGTTAAAAAAGCACTAGGCCACCTAAATAAACCCACCCTTAAAAAGCTGGGGCTGTATTTACATTCGCCCTATTTTAAAGTGCCTGTTGGCGTAGTTGATTTGTTCGATTACCTGCAACCTTACCACCCGCAGTTTGCCGATGAGAAAACTTCGGCAACGGCCATTGCAAAAGCCTGTAAGAGCTTAGCTACTGCTAAAACACAAATCAATTACGGCAGCCTGCTGCTGCAACATCTTGATTCGTTTATGGCCTTTGAAAACCTGCAGCAAAACAAAGCGGCACTGCACCTGGCTGCGCTAAAGCAATACCAAAGCGAACACCTGATTCCCTTTTTTAAACCCCTGTATGCCGAGGCGCTGCATGCCAACCAACAATGCCCCGAACAAAACATTGAAACCCTGCTGCAGCGCCACCTGCTTACCGAACTGAATTACACCGGCACCCATGCCCGCCTTAAGCGCCACGAGGACCTGGATTTACAGCCCGTTATTGATACGCTCGATGATTTTCATGCGCTTAAAAAAATGCGTTATCTGTGCGAAGCCATTCACCGCCACCACACCTTTGGCACTCCGCTGCCTGCTGCCGATGAAACCCTGCTGCGCCCTGTGTTGCAGCATGCCTCGGCCCAAAAACAGCCATACATATACCTGTTTGTAAATGTGTTTCAAATGATGCAGGCCACCGATTACGCCCGGGGGCTTCCGTTTTTTAAACGCATAAAACAATTTGCCAAAACCGTTAAGCAGCCTTCGTTGCTACCCACTATGGCAGAGGTTACCGAATACACCAAAGTATGGTGCACACGTTGGATAAACCGTGGCTATAAGGAATTAATGAAGGAATACCTGTGGTGGATTGATTACAAAATGAAACACGGGTTTATGCTGAAGAATGAAACCCTGATGCCCACTGAATTTATAAACACGGTAACCATTGCTTACCACCTGCAACAACCGGCCGCCTGGATACATAAATACGTAGCTACCTACCAACCCAACCTACCTGCGGCACTGCAACGGCCTTATGCCGCCTTTGGCAAGGGCATGGCCTACTATGCCGAAAAAAATTACACCGAAGCCATACGCTGCTACCTGCGCGCCCAAATAAAAAACGATGATGTAACAAATGCCACTACCCGCCTGTGGGAGTTTATGGCCCGCTACGATGAAGGGGAGCACCACCCTGCACGTAAAGATGTAACGGCTTTATGCAATACCCTCGAATCGTTTAAGCTATACCTAAAGCGCCACCGGGTTAATCTGGCACCTAAAAAGGCCGCCTTTGAACAGTTTATACACTATGCGCAAATACTTGCCAAACAACCCACCGCGGCACAGGCAAGCAAATATTCAGCGGAGATGGAGAAGCAAAATCACTTCCCCGGCAAGGTTTGGCTGCAGGCACACTTCAGCACGCTAAGCAAAAAGCGTAACCGCAAATAAAAAATGCCACTCCTTGTCAGGGAGTGGCATTGGTTACACCACCGCTTGTTACTACCGGGTAAAGTAATCGGTGTAAACAGGTGCGTACTGCGTAAACACCTTTACCGAGTAGTTGCCGCTTTCCAACTCATCTACATCCACCTCCACGGCATAGTCAGCGTATGTTTTTTCGTAAACCATTACATAGCTGCTGTTAAAAATCTGCACCTTGGTAATGTAACCGTCCTCCTGCTGCGAGGTGATGTAGAGTATTACATCTTCTTTGTTTACATCCACAATACGGTGCGCACACTTTGCTGTTTCAGCCGTTGCCGTTTCATTAAACAGCATGGCTATGCCAAGCAGGCATGTGATAAGAATCGTCTTCATAACACTTTTGTTTTAAATGGTTATAGAATCAGATTCTTCGTGCCGGGCAGGTACCTGTTCTTATCGCTTAAGCATTACGGTTTGAAGAACTAAAAGCAAAAGTGGTAATGGCAAGGCCTTGATAAAACGGAAAAAGAGAGCCTATCTTTAATCAAAAAAACAGCGCAATGAAAACAGGGTCTGACTTTGTATTTGCTTATTTGAAAAGCCTTAAGCATAAGGAATTAGCGAAGCTGAAATTCATGCTCAATATAGATGAACACCCCAGCGAACTTAAGTTGGTTGAATTGGCTGAAGCCATGGAAAATGTAGATGAAGAAGCGCTGCTGAAGAAGAGTGGCTACACAAAAAAGTCATTCCATAAAATAAAGTCAGATTTAAAAACATACCTTCTTACAACAAGCGGTTATCAGGAAAGAGTATACAACCAGCAACTGTTGGAGCAAATGAGTATTGCACAAGGGATACTCGGACGCAGGTTTGTAAAGGAAGGAGAGAAGATACTGGATGAATTGGCGGAATTAGCTATAAAACTTGGTGCCAATCAATATGCTATAGTTGCACTGGGTATTAAATCGTGGAGTATCATTTTCAATCAGCAAATGCGCTTCAGCGGCCTGCATACGGTTTTTGAGGAAATTGATAAAAGGTTGAAAATTGAGCTAGAAGAAAGCCCTTACTCAATTCTTATTGCCCGAGTAATGGATTTGACAATGCATGATCCCGGGCTACGCGAGGAAGAGAGCAGAAAAATCCTCGAAGAGTTAATAGCTTCACCTCTTCTTACTCGTGATATGTCATCACAGTCTTCTTTGGTTAAATGGCTGATACTTGTCTCTTGGTCTAGCATATTTGTTTTAACCAGACAGTTCAAGCATGCTATAGATAAGATGAGTAAAATTATTTCTACCAGGCACGGTAAACCTCCATATCGTCCTTCACAGGAGCTTACTTTTATGTTTGAATACCAATGCCAAAATGCGTTGTTATCAAAAGACCTAACATTAGTGAATGAATATGTTCCGCTCTTTTGCGAGTATTCGGCAAAGTCCTTCCCAAAGAATGAAATGTTACAACTTAAAGTTCAGTTGTATCGTTGTTGGCAAAGTATTGCTAATAAAGAGTTAGAAGCTGCTGTAAATCACTTCAAGGCATTTTTAAAAATATCGAAGCGCTCTTTTAGCCCTATGACAGAGAGGCAACAGTTTGATTGTATTGCTCAGGCAGTGCTCATTTCTCTCAACTTAAGCAAAGAATGCAGATCCGACCTAATGAGCTTTGCCATTAGCGTTCGCTTTACTCCAGAGTGGAATGAAGCCTACAATACTGCATTCCGAATATTGGAGTTGTTTATCAGGTTTGATGCAAGTGTCTCTTTTAAAAATGGACGGGTGATTGTAAAAGATGATTCACTGTTTTCTGATGCGAATAGGGTAAAAGATATTTTTAGGAAAAAGAAAAATAGAGGCGAGTATGAGTTTGAGGTCGCTCTGTGTAATTTGTTTCTATGTTTCAGAAAAGGAGCTACGGAAAAGAAAATAATTGCAGCAATTAGAAGGTTTGTAAAGTATAGTACGAATGCAATTGAAAATGAGCAAAGAAGTTACGTAATGCGTTACTACGATTACTTCGACTTCAATATCTGGGCACTAAAACTAGTTAAGGAAATTGACCTTGATGAAGGTAAATAAGGCTATTGATTTTAATATGCTGTGAAGTCCTTACTTAAACTACTTATACCCCTCCACAATCTCAATCACCCGGGCCAGGTGGGCCTGCTTTTGCGGCTCGCGGTTCTTTTTACAATAGTCGGTAAAGTAATGGTGGTTCTTTAAAAAGTTTACCTGTATAATGTTCCACTGGCGTTCGCTTTCTATGTTCAGGTAAATTTTAATTTCCTCGTAAAGGGTGCGGCCTATTTTATCAAACTGGTCGGTGCCTAAGTATTCCAAATCGGCATCGGCAATTATCTCCTCTAAATGTGTTTTGGGGTGCTGCGGAATTTTTGTGGCCATTATCATACCGCATATCTGCTCAATTTCCCCATCCGTAAAACCAAACTCCGGAAGGTCCTCCCTTGCCATATCGCAGCCAACCTCTTCGTGGTTTTTATATACACGGGTAAATCCGGCATCGTGGTAAAGCACAGCTACCTTTAACAACAGCATTTCATTTTTGCTAATCTTTTCCTCCGCGCCAATCATTTGTGCCGAACGGAGAACGTCTAAAGTGTGATGCAGCCCGTGGTAATAGAGATTATGGGGTAGCTCCCTTTTTAACTTGCCAATAATATGTTCCTCAACCTCTTTAAAACTACCCATCTGTTAAAGCGAAAATAAAAATTTAGGAATTTGTTAACGGAGAGGGCTTTCCACGTAATACATGTCTATTTCCCCTTTATTCTTCGCCTCCAGCTTACCGCGGTGCACACAGGCAAACTTGCTTTTTACTATTTCGTAAGTAGCTCCCGACACATTGATTTTGCCCGGCTCTCCGGCTTCCTGCATCCGGGCCGCCATGTTTACCGTATCGCCCCAAATATCGTAAGCAAATTTCTTTAGGCCTATTACCCCTGCCACTAACTGGCCGGTATGTATTCCTATACGGAACTCAAAGGGTATTTTGCCCTGGGCGGTGCGTTCTTTGCGCAGTTTATCTATCTCATCGCGAAAATCAAGCGCAGCCTGCACCACATCAAAAGCATTGTCTTCGCTTTTGGTAGGTACTCCACCGGCACAAACATAAGCATCACCAATGGTCTTTATCTTCTCTATGTTATACTTCTCTATTACCTTATCAAACCTTTCAAAGTAGGCATCTAAACCTTCTATCAGTTCATCGGGGCTTAAGCGCTCGCTAATGGAGGTAAAGTTTTTAATGTCGGCAAAAAGAACCGATGCCTTTGCATAGTTTCTGGCCTGAGTGCGTCCGTGTGCTTTCAGCTCCAACATCACTTCTTCGGGAAGAATGTTGAGCAGCAGTTCATCGCTCTTGCGTTTTTCCTCTTCAATAATCTTGTTCTTCTCCGCTAAATCGCGCAGGGTTTTCTGGCGGCCGAGGAATAGTATGATAATGATGGATAGCAAACTTAGGGAGATTGCTGCTATAATAATGTAAAGACTGTTGCGCGCTTTTTGGGCATCCAGTTCTACCTGCTTTGCCGCCAAAACCACATCCTGTAGCTGTTGTTCCTTTCTAAGAATCTTTACACTGTCTTCCTGCCTTTGCTTCTCTTCGGTAATCCGCTTGTTTATCATTTCTGCCGATTGCAGCATGGCTTCTGTTTCCTCTAAAAGTTTTTTGGCAGCGTCAATCTTTATCTGCGTTTCTAACAGCTCGGCCTGCTTGCGCTGTAGTTCCAGCTTAGCCTTCTGGGTTTCCTGTTTCGATACCTGTACCTCTATACTCTTTTTCTGGTTCTCCTGGTTCAGCTTTTTAATTTCCTGTTGAGCCGACTGGTTGTTCCATTCCTGCTGTTGCTGAATGGTTTTCTGTTCTTCCAGAATCTGCTTTTTAATGTCTTCCAGCTGTTGCTGTTTGCTGCCGGTTTGTGCAGAAAGTGCATAGGAGATAATCAGGAAAAATATCCCTAAGGCTGTTTTGTATTTCAATGTGTGCATATGGTCAAGCGATTAGCGAGGTTAAAGTAAACAATATTTGATTGTTACTTCATGTTACATCAATAAAATACATTCCTGTCTCCTGGTGGTCAGTAACCGGAAGGTTGCCATAGTTCACACATTTAAAGTCATCCCTTACTAGCTCGTAAGTGGATGATGAAATATTTACCTTGCCATGCATGCCGTGCTGTTCAATTCTTGCTGCGGTGTTTACAGTGTCTCCCCATACATTGTGTTCAGAGGTATTAAGCCCCAATACATCCGCTATTACTATACCGCTATGCACCCCTACTCCCAAATCGAAAGGTTGACTGCCCACCACATTGCCGTTGACTGATTTTACAAATTCAATCAGTTCTATACCGGTTCTTATAACATTTTGAGCCATGTGTTTTTCAGCCGGTCCTTCATTGCTTATGGCTATATATAACCCCTCGTGGTTTTGTACAGGCCTTAGGTTATGTTTCTGCAAAACCTGATTAAACACCTTGGTAAAGTTACCGGTAAGCTCCTCCGAATCATTCTTAAGGTCTATAAACAGAATGGTTTGTAGCGCTTGTTCCTCCTCATCGCTCACTTGCTTAACGGTGGGTAGTAGATCGTGCGGCAGCAGGCTGGCTAAAACCAAATCGCTTCTTTGCTTTTCTCTGGCCACCAGGCGAGTATCCTTACGTTTCTGCAGAAAAGCAAACATGGATAACCCTGCTATGATTGCAATAAATATAAAGCCAACCAAGGCTGCCTTTTGTGTTAGTTTTTGTTTTTCAATTTGTGCATTCATTTCGGCTTTCTCTTTCTGTTGCACAGCTTTTTGCAATTCCCTTTCCGATTCAAAATTCGATTGCAGTTCCAATTGGGTAAGCTTGCGCCTTAAATCTTCATCGCGTTCTTTGTCCGATAGTTGATGAAACAGAACATGGAAATCAAGCGCTTTGGAAGTATTGCCTTTGCCCAGGTAGGCGTAGTACAGAATTTCGGCAGCATCGCGCTGTAGGGCTGTTTCCTTTTTCCCTTTCCCTTCCTGAAGCGAATTTTGAGCAAGCTGCTCTGCCAAATCCCAATCCTTATCCTTTATAAGGATGGCGGCCATTAAAAGCCTGCCGTAGCTATAGGAGGTTTCAGAGCCTGTTTTTTTAAAAATTTCCATGGCCTCCTGTATATACTGCATCGCCTGCTTCGATTCATTCTTTTCGTAAGCTATGTAAGCAAGCTGTTGCAGGCAATTGGCCTTATTATTCAGGTTTCCGGTTTGTTCTGAAAGTTCTATGGCTTCATTGTATTTATCTGTTGCAGCAGCCTTGTTACCTTTACTATACTCCACATTTCCAAGCGAAAAAACAACGGAAGGAAGCCAGTCCTGAAAACCTGCTTCCGTAGCTACATTAAAAGACTCCATATACAATTCACCGGCTTTGGCGGTTTCGTTCAGCGCTTCGTATATCGTAGCCTTACCATCTAAGGCCCGTGCCAGATTCTTTTTGTCGCCTGAGGCAGTTGCCAAACTAAGAGCACTTTGGTACAGGTCGAGCGCCTTGGAGTAATTTCCTTCATGCAACTCCAAATTGCCTTTCCAATAGGTGGCGTAAGTAAGATTAACTGTATCCTTATTGTCAGTACTCAACTCAATAGCTAGGTTAAATTGCTTTCCTGCTTTATCATATTGATCTACTTTATAGTAAGCCACCCCTTTAATGGCTATAGACCGTATATAGCCCTCAGAATAATTCTCTTTTTTGGAAAGCGTTGCCGCCTGATCAGCCTTTTCAATGGCCTGATGAGGAGCGGAGTTCAGAATTCTTTCGGCAGTATTGTTCAGGCTGTCTATTGAAGTGTTGGGCCGGGCATTTAACACCACCAAAAAAGACACAAACAATACAAGCGAGTACACCTGTTTCATCCACACTATTTTTGGGGAAGATATGCGGTTTGTACGGAATGGCAAAACTGAATCCTATTCGCGGACAAAGAAAAAGTCTATCCGCTTGTTCTTTCCCTTTATTTCTCCTTCAATGTAAGCCTGAAGGTGATTAGCATCAGTCAGGGTATATACAATGCGTTGCGGAAAATCATGAGCCGGATTTTCTGCTATGAAAGAGTTAGGGGTAAATGAAGACACTTTAAAGCTGACCGCCTGTTGCTTATTCTGATTAAAAACTAAGGGTATGTAATAGAAGTAACTATCCTTTGCCAGAAACTTAATATTCTCATCTCTTACATAGTCGTTTCCTACGAGGTGGAAACTTGCCCCTCTAATCAGGGTATCAGAAACAAACTCCCACTGTTCATAGGCATCTAAGCCCTCCTGTTTCCAGGTTCCCTCTAACCATTCAAACTGCTTTACGGAAATCTTTTTCTCCTGAAAAGAGAAGAATATTGCAACAAGGACCAACCAAGCGAAAGTGTATTTCATTGCACCGGCTTGAATTGTTCAAAGCCCTGTTTGCAGTTAAAACAAAACCTTATGGCACGGCATAGAGTAGAACCAAAAGAAGAACGGAGTGTGGTGTCCGTGCTACCGCAATGCGGACAGCGAACGCGGTTTAAAACTTCTTCGCTCAATTCTTCATCCTTCAACTCGGGCGGAGGAGCTAAACCAAACTTTTCCAGTTTCAGTTTTGCTTCGGGCTTCATGCGGTCGCTGCTCCAGTGGTTTTCAAAATCTACATTAACAGTTACTTCGTCAAAGCCTGCTTTTAGTAGTTGTCCCCGTATATCCTGCTTTATTACTTCAATGGCAGGGCAGCCAACAAAGGTGGGAGTCATTGTAACCATCGCGGCTTGTTGTCCGTTGTCGGTTACCCGCAATTCTACGTTTGTAATCATTCCCATATCCACTACCGATATAACGGGAATTTCGGGGTCTTTCACTTCTTCAAGGGCGGCCCAAACAATTTCTGATTTCTGATTTCCGGTTTCTGAAAGCATTGTTCTACCATTCAGCGTCCATATCAGTGCGGACTACTTCGCACATTTCATCTAAGAGAGGTTTAAGGTATTCAGAGTGATATCCCTTTCTTCCGCCATACACAATTTTGCTTTCAACGGTGACGGGAACTTTCAGATTGGCTGCTTCTATAACAGGAGTGATTTTTTCCAGCCAGCGTTTTTTCAACTCATCTTCACCGGCAAAAAGCCCCGAAGAAATTATGTCTGCTTCAAACTCTGTTTTTTCAAAAACTCCTAAAGCTAAATGCCAGGCATTGTTCAAAGCGGTTTGCATGCGGGCGTGGCTTTCTTCGGTGCCCCTGCCTAACTGTTTTACAAAAGTATCGGCATGCATTACATGATACTTAATTTCGCCTTTTACCTTTTTAGCTAATTGTGCAAGAGGTTGAAACGAACTTTGTGTCAGCATTTCATAACGGATCAATTCAGCATGGTCGAAAAGAAACTGACGGATAATACTGAAATCGTATTCGCCAATAGGCTGCTCTACCAACTGGCAGCAGCGAAGTTCATTTTCATTACGCATAAAGCCCAGTTTATCGGGATGTGCTTCGCCCAACACTTCGTGCAAAATGGTATAAAGGGCTAAAGCATGCCCTATTTTATCCTGTGCCATAGAAGAGAATGCCAGGTCTTCTTCCAGCATTGGGCCAATACCGGTCCATTCTGAATTGCGGTGGCCAATAATCAGCGCATCATCCGCCATGTGGAACAACAAATCTTTTATAGCAGCGCTCATATCTCTAATTTATTTTGTTTTTGAAATTTTTCAATCCGGTCTCTCACTTTGTAAGCAGCCGGGTCGCGGAAGGTTTTCTCCGGTGTGGTTTCAAAAATATCCTCGTCTTCAGAGGAAAAAGTGTATACATCGGTGGTTTTGGCTACCCAAAGGTTTGTTGTTTTCCCTCTGCGGGCATATTGCTCCTTAGCTAATACTAACGCCATTTCAGGGGTGGAGGCATGAACAATACCGCAATGCACTACCTGCTTGCCCCGTTTATCCTGATGGAATACTTCCCAAGTTATCAGGTGGGAATTTGTATGCACCTCACCTTCTGCAATTTTCTTTTTGTCGAGTCGGTTAACTCTTGGATCTAATGAACTCATAACTTCTTTGTTTATGCTAAGGGCACTTGATATTTTTCACTCGGATTCAATAAAGCCTGGCGCACCCAACGGCCGGCTTCTTCGGCATATCGCCTTACCGCTAAGCGTTCGGCATTGCAGGGGCCTTCGCCATTAATTACCCGCTTAAACTCATTCCAATCCGGGTCGCTGAATTCCCAAATGCCATCATTGTTTTTACGAAGATTAGGGTCGGGGAAAGTAAGCCCTAATTCCAAAATTTTGGGAACATACATATCGAGGAACTGGTTGCGCATTTCATCGTTGCTGGCCAACTTTACTTTCCACTTCATCAGTTTTTCGCTGTGTGCCGAGGCTTTGTCGGGCGGGCCGAAAAAGTGAATGAGCGGGCGATACCAGCGATTAACCGCATCTTGTAACATGGCGCGTTGCTTTTTGGTACCTGTGGCTAAATAAACTACGTTATCATGGCCCTGTTTCAAGTGGAAACTCTCTTCGTAGCAAATTCTTTCGAGCGCACGACAGTATGGACCGTAGCTGCCTTTGGAGTTAATGGTTTGGTTAACGATTGCTCCGCCATCCACCAAGAATCCTATTACTGCAATATCGGCCCATGTATTGGCCGGGTAGTTAAATACATTCGAGTACTTGCTCTTGCCGTTCAGCAAATCATCCAACATTTGCTCGCGGGTTTTTCCCAATGTTTCCGCAGCGGAATACAATAACTGGCCGTGGCCTATTTCATCCTGCACTTTGGCAATCAGCGCCAGCTTTCTG
>CAZLXD010000024.1:0-10784 GCA_964563185.1 uncultured Chitinophaga sp. | reverse complement strand
TCGTGGTCGTCGGGGTGGGGGTTGGGATTTTCGCTGCGGAAGTTAGGGGCGCGGGTTATCCAGGTCCCTTCGGGCAGTGCGCCTACAATTTCGCTGTGGGCATGTTGTTCAATCATGCGAATAAGCTGCTTGCGGTATTCCGTGGGCATCCAATCACCGGGTTCAATTTTTTCGCCACGGGCAATGCGGTCTTCAAACTGCTGAAGTTTCTCGGGGTCTTCCACCGCAGCGTTCATTCGTTTTACATCCTCCTCCGATAGGTTGGTTGAACCATACATAGTTTATGCTTTTAATCCTTTTAATAACAGTTCCGAAATTTCCTCGGCTATTTCATCGTGGCTGAGGCGCTCGTTGCTTTTGTATAAATCGTAAGTGGCGTTGAGTGCCGAAAACACAACAAAGGCCACCAACTTAGAGTTCATTTTTTTGAAGTTGCCCTGCTTCATTCCTTTGTCTATTATATCGCGGAACTTCATTTCGTAATCGTAACGAAACTTTTTGAATTTAGACAGACTGGGCTCTTCCAGAAAGACCCACTCGTTAAAGAACACCTCGGAGGAGTTGATGTTGTCGGCTATTATGCCTATATGCCCCTGAATAACTGCTTTTAGTTTTTTCTGTGGTTTATCCTCAGTAACAACAGCCGTATCGAAAGCCTTAAAAAACTGAATGGCGATATCAAAACATATTTCACGCAGCAAATCATCTTTCGATTTAAAGTGGTTGTAAATGCTAGGGGCTTCAATACCCACCTCACGGGCGAGTTCGCGCATGCCAACGGCCGCATAACCTCTTTCGCGAAAAAGTTTTTCGGCAGTTTGCCTGATGTTTTGTCGGGTGGTTAGGGTTGCAGTGGCCATTGCTAACAATCGTTAGCGAAGGTAGATTTTACAATCCAAACAAACAAGTGTTAGTAAGGGATGGTTTTGTCAGAGTAGTTATAGATAATAGCTCTTGCTGTGCTGTGCTAGATGCTTTTCGGCATTTTGATAGGAGGGCATGATGGTTTCTACTAACTTCCAAAAGCGGGGGGAGTGGTCGTGGTGGACAAGGTGAGCCAACTCATGAATGAACACATATTCAATAACCGAGCTGGGGGCGAACATGAGCCGCACCGAAACAACAATGTTGCCGTTGGCAGAGCAGTGCCCCCAAAAACTGGTGGCGTATTTCATTTTTATCTGCCTCAGTTCCTTTTTAAAAAAGCGGTCGTTTAGTTCGCGCAGCCTTTCGGAAACAATGGGGTGAAAGAACTTGCACAGGCACTTCGACACTAAATAGGAACAGGAATTAGCTTCGGCCTCGGGGTTTAAGCCTTTGGCTAGTGAGATTACTATGTTGTTGCGGAATATTTTGGCCGTACTTTGGGCTTTATCTTGGTAGTGAATAGATATAACAAATTCATATTCTCCCACCTTCAGTATTTCGCCATTTACGTATTTGCGCTGTGGCAGGCTATCGAGCAGTTCGGGCTTATTGCCCAGTTTATCCTTAGCCCATTTAAGTAGGTTGTCAATGTTCTTTCGCTGCTCCTCTTTGGATTGGCGTTCGCTTACACGCAGCAGTATGCCGTTTTTGTTTACCGTTACGCGGTTGTTCATGCGCGGTTCAAACATTATACGCACCGGAACGGTTTGCCCGTTTACCTCTATGTCGAACTGCTGCCGTATGGCGGGCTCTTCTGCCTTGGCAGGTTTAGGGGTAATAAGGTTATCGAACAGGGAAAGCAGCATAACTACAGCCGCTAAAATCAGTAATAAGGGCGGGATAGATTATTCGAATTGTCAACAGCGAACTTTACTCGCTGTCCTCTCCGGTTTTCTCGTTCTTTATTTTGCGGACAACATCTTTGCGCACACCGGTTTCGCGGGATATTTGCGCTACGCTCATTCCGCTGTCCAGCATTTCGTGAATTTTTTCTTTGAAGTCTTCCTGTAGTATTTGTTCCTGTGCGGGTTCATCGCGGTTAAATAAGTGTTCTTTTTTTTCGGTGGCTTTGTCCGAATCCTTTTTTGGCATAAACACAAATGCCAGCACGGCTATTACAACAATAACTACTGCCCCTGCAATCAGTTTCGATTTTTTAATGGTTATGCTGTCGTTCGTAGAGGTTTCAGGCTTTATTTCTTCTGCCATAAAAAGATGTTTGTTCAAATATATTGAATGATTACACAGATAAGGAGCGATGATGACACGGATTTAACAGCAGTGGCGTGCCACTTATGCGCCAATTACACTTACCTACCTTGGCATACAAAATATTCTATTTTTGGCTCCGTCATAAAACCAAAACTTGTATATGAATTTCAGAATGGAAGATGAGCCCGAAACACCCGGAACCGAACCGGATAAATTGATGGAAAAATTTGCCGGAGGCATGATGAAGTTCGATAACAAGTTTTTGGAGCAACGAAGAGTGTTCTTTTGGGGCCCTGTTACCGATGAGTCAGCTGAGCGCGTGGTTAACCGCCTGTTGTTTTTGGATGCCAATGAGCCGGGCAAGGATATTTACCTGTATATCAATAGCCCGGGTGGGGTAGTTACTTCGGGCATGGTGGTGTATGATACTATGCAAATGATACAGTCGCCCGTGCATACTATTTGTATGGGCCTGGCGGCTTCGATGGGTTCTATATTGCTGAGCGGTGGCAGAAAAGGCACCCGCCAAATATGGCCGCATGGCCGTGTGATGATTCACCAGCCATCGCTGGGCGGCATGTACGGACAGGCTACCGATATTGAAATTACCGCCAAGGAAATTTTGAAGACTAAAGAGATGAGTGCCGAACTTTTAGCCAAAAACTGCGGCAAAACCTTTGAGCAGGTAATGAAGGACTTTGACCGCGACTTTTGGATGAATGCCGAGCAGGCTATTGAGTACGGTATTGTAGATAAAATAGCAGAGAAACTTAGTTGAGAATAGTTGATTAAGTTGAACGGTGAGTAGTTAATTAGGATGAACAACAATCGTTTTCTGATAACATAGCTTAATCAACTATTCAACCAGTCAACCAGTCTTTAATCAACCAGAAACATGACCCGCCACGACCAAAATGTTGAAATAGCCCGCTACCAAAAGGATATAGCCACCCGCCTGGGGCTGGACCCGCAGAACCTTATATTTAACTATAAGCAGAAGGAAGAAACCGTGCGGCTGGATTTGGTAACGGTTAATCCCAAGCACGACCAGTCGTTTTTGTTCCATACCATTATCGGCACCGATAAAATAGATGCGCTGAAGAAAATGCTGGAATACATTGACCTGCATTACCACAGCGAAAGCAGCATGACGATACAGTGGATTAAGATTGGCGATAACCGCCTGCACACCTCTTACTTCCGCGCAGCGAACATGTACCAGGCACTCGATAAGTTTTACTACGGCCGCGATATGGGGCAATACAAAATTTTCAGCATTGTGCTGAACCCGGTGAGTTGATGTGTAATTTCCGGCCGAATGCTATCTGTTGAGTTTATCCTTTACGTTGCCAATCAAAGCCGGAGCAAAGATTTTTACCGGGCAGTTCTTCTTATTTCTCCCTCGCTTGATGTGGAAGGTATGACGGAGTTTCAGCTACCGGGCAATTGTAAGTTGGGCTTAATGCCCAATAGTGGCATTGCCCGCATTATTACTCCTGTGGCCCCACCTCCTGAAAACGGCACCGGAATACCGCGCTGCGAATTATACATTAAGGTAGAACAACCGGAGCAGTATATGCTTAGAGCGGTTGAGGCCGGGGCCACTTTGGTTAGCGAACTTAAGCCCAGAAACTGGGGCGATATGGTGGGATATGTAATGGATACAGATGGCCACATTATAGCTTTTGCCCGTACACTTGGATAATGCCTGCGCGGGTAACGAGGACGATGTGGGAATGCGGTATTAGCCTTTATTGCAGATTGCAAAATCCTTTGATAAAGTTTACTAATTACAAACCGGGAAGGGCCAACAGTGTTTTAAAAAGTTATTGTAAGAGAACTTTGTGACCGGTAAACTTGTCTTTTAAGAATATAAACTCTGCCATTGACGGTTTGTGTGGTTTCCTTCATGCCTCTTACAACCAACTGTGCGGTACCCTGCCCTACCCCGCTCAACTCTGCAGCAGTAAAGGTGCTACTGCTAGCGCTACCCGGCTCTGTTTTGAATATCTGTCCACTGGTTCCGTATAATTCATACCGAACAGAGTCGCAGTTAACCACATTATTCATTGTAAAGGTATAGTCGGCTGATGAAGAAATAGAAAATAAACCGGAGTAAGTTCCAACATCCGGCATGTTGCCGTATACGGTATCAATTATGGTAAAAGCCAGCCACTTAGAAGAACCGTTTGCACTCCACTCAAAGAAAAACTTATTGAGGTCAACATCGCTTTCAGTGGGTAAAGTATAGCTGCCTGTTGTTTTATTAAACTCAAGTACATCCATAGCATTTCCGGCCCCTACCTGGTTAGTAGTTCTTAACTGTAAATTCCCTGCACTTGCCAGCATATCGCCCGAAACAATAAAGTGGGCAAATGCTATTGGATAACTGGAAGTGGCGGAAGTGTAGGTTTTCATTATAGTAAGCGATGCGCAATTGGTACAACCGGGGCTTAATCCTAATCCGGAAATGGGGTATGGCGGGTACTCACAACTGCCATCATCATGAACAGCTGTTTCGCTGTAATTTGAAGCGTTTAAATCCGTGCATCCTTCTTTAGTCTTTTTACACGCTGCCATGGATAGTACAATAGTTAGTAAAACAAGTGTGCTAAGTTTTGCCATTGATTTCTGTTTTTGGTACTGTAAATATGAATTATATACTTTTTAGCTGTACACATAAGGAGTTAATTAATTGGCTGCATGTGGTGGAAGTAAACTAAGGGTGGAAAAGGGAAACGGGAAAGGTGGCGGAAGAATGAGGTGACCAAAAAAAAGACGCAAGAGGGCGCGGAGAAATGCAAAGGGGCAAAGGGTTTGGAACTAGAGATATCTGCGAAGCCAGTTTTCTGTTTCCTCAATTATGCCGGGCAGGTTTACTTTCTTTTTGCCGGTTATCAGGTGGCCGGTTTTATTCCATATTATTTTTCGTGTGGCAATGCCTTTGGCTGTAAGAGTATCGTACATACGCAGGCTTTGCGAGGGAGGTACCAGATTATCGGTAGCGCCATGAATAAACAGCGTAGGCACATTGCCGGTGTGAAACAGCGGACTTGCCTGTTTATACACTTCGGGGTTATGCCGGTAGGTTTTGCCCAAAAACCATTTAAACACAAAACCTATACAGTAGTTTCTGGCGTAGCGGTGAAACAGCGTATCGGTAAGGTCAGTAGGGCCCGACAGCGAGATGACTGCCTTTACTGCCTGCGCGGTATCGTAAGCGTGGCCATATAACAACGATAAATGCCCGCCTGCGCTAACCCCCGCCAGCGCAAAGCGGTTGCGGGCGGTGTTCCATGGTGTGGCGTGTTGGTTCAGGTAGTGCAGTGCCCTGTTAATGTCCTGAACTTGCGCGTGATAGTTACCGCAGGCATATTGGTAATTTATGCAGGCTACCGCATAGCCCTGTTGCAACAGGGCGTTAATCATTTCCTTTTGCCACTGGTTTTTGCTGCCTATCATCCATGCGCCTCCGTGTATAAGCACCACGGTGGCCGTGTTGCTATCGCGGTTTTGCGGCAGGTAAACATCTAAGCGGTTACGTTTGTGCGGCCCGTAGTGTTGGTTGCGCAGCAAGGTTGTATTAGTGCCGGCAGTTGCCGTGTTTACCGAAACAAAGAGGGTGCTGATAAAAAGAAAGAGGAGTTTCATTGCTAAATGCGAAGGAAGCAAAACTATGGGTGGAAAATGAAAACGGGAAAGCTCAAAGTCCAAAGCTCAAAATACAAACGAGAAAAGGCAAAGGGCAAAAGGCAACACTTGTGTAAAGTCATTGCCCCAGCTTTTGGCGTATTTCATCGGGGGTCATGCGCTGTAGCACCGCGTTTACATCAAAATCGGGCTTGGGTTTTAACTTGTTAATGGGTTGTGCTTCGTCCACCACGGTTCTACCATCGGGCACAAACTCAAACAGGTCGTTGGGTTCGCAGCGCAACAGCAGGCACAGCATTTCAATATGGTCGTACAGAATCCATATTTTTTGGTTGCTCAGGTATTTTTGCGCCACCCCCTGGCTTATGCCGGCCTTCATCATGGCGGTAAGGGGCGTTTTAATTCCTTTTTCCTTCATTAGTTTTTTTACGCGGAGTTGTAACATGGCTTTATGGTTTAGGTTTTCGAATACATTTCGGCAATACGCTGCTCTGTTTTTTGTTCTTATTACACCGTTTACTTACCCGTAGCCCTTGTTTCGGCAGTCAGAAACCTCATTTAAAATTTTCGGTGTAATGTCAACTATTGTAAATGTAAAGTAAAATAAGTTAAATGTAATGTTTACTATAATCTATATAATACTAAACATGTGCGATGTTTAACTAAATAAGTGCGGTGTTTAAAAAAATATGTGCGAGATATAACTAAATAGGTGCAGCAATTAATAGAATAGGTAGAGCAATGAATCGGGGGAGGTAACAGAAGTTTTGGAAAAACCATGTTTCTGTTTAAAATGGTGGTTGAAACACTGCCCCTCAGTTTTCTAAAAACAGCATTTATTCCATCACCGGTTTTTGGGGTAGCTTTTGCTGTTGGCAGATAGTTGCTTACTATATAAACGCGTTGGCGGAGTTAATTTTCGTTGATGTACAACTAAAGATGTTGTGAAGTTGTCTTAGTGAGTAACCAAACTTACCAATACAACATGCACAACATCAAAACGAATTTCGACAAAGTAATTGAAGTTATCAAGCAGGTTATCGGAGACGAAGTGATAAACGGTAATTTTCCAAGACGCGGAACCAGACCAAGGTTCTCCGACATAGAAGTAATCGCATTGAGCCTAACCGCAGAATGTCTGAGTATTGACAGTGAGAATTTGCTGTTTTCAAAATTACGAGCCGAATACAGCCGTGATTTTAAAACGCTGATTAGCCGTAGACAATACAATGACAGACGTAAATTTTTGTTTTCAAAGCAAGAAGAAATCAGAACACGATTGACGGCTCAACTCAATGCCACTACAGATATATATGCTATTGATTCGATGCCATTAGAAATCTGTAAACTATCGCGTATGCAACGAAACAAAATGGGAAGAGAAAATAGTTACTCAGCCCCCGACAAAGGATATTGTGCTTCACAGAAAAAATATTTCTACGGATATAAATTGCACAGCGTATGTGCAACAACCGGAGTGATTCAGTCGCTGGATTTAACCAAAGCAAGCGTTCATGATATTCATTATTTGAAAGATGTAAAAGAAACTTTTAAGAACTGTATTATCACAGGAGATAAAGGATACATCAGCAAACCCATACAGATAGATTTATTTGAAAGTGCCGCTATCAAGTTAGAAGTGCCTATGAGAAACAATCAAAAGGAAAAGAAGCCGATGATTAGAATTTTGAAGAAAGTTAGAAAACGAATCGAAACCATTTTCTCTCAATTGTGCGACCAGTTTATGATCCAAAGAAATTATGCCAAATCATTTGCAGGGTTTAAAACCAGAATACTTGGAAAGATTACTGGATTAACATTCTTACAATACCTAAACAAATTTATTAACCATCAGCCTATTGGCAGAGTTAAACATGCCTTATATTAACTCCGCCAACGGGTTATATAAATTCCCACCTTGGTATAGGCTATTCCTGCGTCAAACCAACTATCAAACTTACAGCTTTCTTCATAGCAGGGTTTCCCCCTCCATTCTCATATCCTCATGTTCTCCAATTCCTCTCCGCACATCTGTGCGCAACCTCTTTGCCCTTTCACCTTTGTTATTTACCTTTTTCTTCCGCCTCCCCATCTCTTCCCCCAACAATTCTAAATTTGAATTTTCGAAAGCGCCATGTCATCTGCCCTGCAAACTCCCATTGAATACCTGAAAGGCGTAGGCCCTCAGCGGGGCGAGTTGCTGCGCAAGGAGTTAGACCTGCACACCTTTGGCGATTTACTGAAATACTACCCCTTTCGGTATGTCGACCGCAGCATTATTCACCACATACGCGACATTACCGACTTTACACAGTTTATTCAGCTAAAGGGAAAAATTACCGGCTTCAGGCAGGCGGGAGCGGGCAGACAAAAGAGGCTGATGGCCACCTTTCGCGATACCACCGGTGAAATTGAATTGGTGTGGTTTCAGGGGGCCGACTGGATAATGAAAAACCTGAAGGTAAATACCGAATACCTCCTCTTCGGAAAGCCGCAGGTGTTCAACAATGCTTACAATATTCCCCACCCTGAAGTGGAACTGTTTACCGATGAAGTAAAAACCTCCGGCAAAGGTTTGCAGCCCGTTTATTCTTCTTCCGAAAAAGCACGCAAAAAGTATCTCGACTCCAAAGGCATTTCAAAACTTACGCAGGTGTTGTTTTCGCAACTAACCGAGCGCGATGTGCCCGAGTTTCTGCCGCCCGATGTGGTGCAGCAGTACAAACTTATATCGCGCTATCAGGCTGCGGTAAATATTCACTACCCCAAAAACGAAAAGCTGCTGCACGAGGCCACCCGCAGGCTTAAGTTCGAAGAACTGTTTTTAATGCAGTTGCAAATGCTAAAGGTAAAAGCCAACCGAGGGCTGGTAACCAAAGGTTTTTTATTCGAAAAAATTGATAACCACTTCGACCGCTTTTATAAAGAGGGAATGAAGTTTGAACTGACGGGCGCACAAAAGCGCGTGCTGAAGGAAATAAGACGGGATACGCTTTCGGGCCGCCAAATGAACCGCCTGTTGCAGGGCGATGTGGGTAGCGGTAAAACCATAGTGGGGCTGCTTACCATGCTTATGGCATTAGATAACGGCTTTCAGGCATGCCTTATGGCACCCACCGAAATTCTTGCCAACCAGCATTACGAAAACATAGTGGAACTGCTGCGCGGAATGAACATAGAAGTTGCCTTGCTTACCGGCAGTGTAAAAGGCAAAGCGCGTAAATATATTCTGGAAGGCCTGGCCAGCGGAAGCATTCACATCGTTATAGGCACCCACGCTTTAATTGAAGAAACCGTGGTGTTTCAGAATTTAGGAATGGTGGTAATTGACGAGCAGCACCGCTTTGGGGTAGCACAACGCGCCAGCCTGTGGACCAAAAACGAAAACCCTCCGCATATTCTGGTAATGACCGCCACACCCATTCCGCGCACCCTGGCTATGACTATCTATGGCGATTTGGATGTATCGGTAATTGATGAACTGCCCCCCGGTCGTAAGCCTATAAAAACCGTTCACCGCACCGATGCGGCACGCATGCAGGTATTTGGTTTTCTGCACGATGAAATTGCCAAAGGCCGACAGGTGTATGTGGTATATCCGCTTATTGAAGAAAGCGAAGCGCTCGACCTTAAACACCTGATGGACGGCTATGAAAGTTTATCGCGGGCATTTCCTAAACCGCAATACCAAATAAGTATAGTGCACGGCAAAATGCGCCCGGCCGATAAGGATTACGAAATGCAGCGCTTTGTAAAACACGAAACGCACATAATGATTGCCACTACCGTAATTGAAGTGGGTGTGAACGTGCCCAACGCCAGTGTAATGGTAATAGAAAATGCCGAGCGCTTTGGCTTGGCGCAACTACATCAGTTGCGCGGGCGCGTAGGCCGCGGTGCCGACCAAAGCTATTGCCTGTTAATGACGGGCAACAAACTCTCCAACGAAAGCAAACAACGCATATCGGTAATGTGCCAAACCAACGATGGCTTTGTAATTGCCGAAGAAGACTTAAAACTGCGCGGCCCTGGCGATATAGAAGGAACCCGCCAAAGCGGAATGCTGAATTTAAAATTGGCCGACCTTGCCTTAGACGGCAATGTGCTGGAAGCCGCCCGCAAAACAGCCCAACAGATAATAGAGGCAGACGAAACACTCTCGCAGCCTCAGCACCAGCCGTTGCTTAAATACTTACAGGAAAACTCAAAAGATAAAGTTTGGGCAAAAATCAGTTGAAACTGAGCGGCAAAATTAGTGGTTAACTGCTGTTACCGCATTCAGCAGTGCATTCAGATTTTCGCGCTTAATAGCATTAAACTCTGTGAGCATGGCTTTTTTATCGGCAGGAGTAGGGGCGAACATCGCTCCGGCTTTAAGCAAAAGTTTATCGAGCCAGCTTAATTCGCTGTGTATGCTCTTGCCCTGCAGGTAGAAACATTGGTCCTTTTGCAACAACAAAGCCGGAATGTTATCGGTAAAATACCGTGCTGTTTTTGTTGTTTGTGTGGAAGGTGCCGCTCCTACAATGTATGTAAAGAGCGTCTTGCTCTTTAATACGTCCACATTTGCTTCCAGCCATTCCTTCAGCAGAATTTTTCCCATGTAAATAGAACTTCCCGCAATGATATAGTCGCTTGCTTTTAGCAATTCCGCAGTTACATCTTTCATTTCAACCGCAGGTATGCTCAGCGTTTCCGATAACCACTTGGCATATTGTGCCGCTGCCCCATAGCGGCTTTTGTAAATTATAAGTCCCTTCATTCAATATTATATGAATTGCAAAAATCTTAAACACACCATGGGTATAAGAATGACTTTGCTCAGAGTTGCAAAGTGTAGTGCCTTACTACCCGGGGCATCAGGGTAAGCACCATAATCAATAACCCGGTTAAGCTTATGACTGGCTGAAGGATAAAATACTCCGTTATAAACTGTTGAACAATAATCCACGCTATAGCGATAATGCCACTGTATAGAGAGAATGTCCAACTCC
>CAZLXD010000023.1:0-24440 GCA_964563185.1 uncultured Chitinophaga sp. | reverse complement strand
GATGGGAAAATTTACGCTACAGGGAATTTTACAAACTACAAAGGAGCGGGTATTGCCCGAATTGTAAGAATAGATACATTAGGGTCAAGGGATGTATCCTTTAATCCCGGAACCGGACTAACACTTAGTTGTAACACGGTTTTTCTGAATTACGATGGCAAGGTATATGTTGGAGGAACATCCTTAACAGCTGATTCATTTGCAAGATTTCGTTTAGTAAGATTCCTTACTACAGGGAAGGTTGACCATACTTTCTTTGAAGAATCAAAACTAAACGGACAAACTTATGTTTCAGAAGCGCAGAGCTCGGGGAAGGTTATTGTAGGTGGTGCCTTTACTCGCTATAATCAAGTAATGGCAAATCGCATAGTAAGGCTGAATAGTAATGGAAATATTGATACAACTTTTAAAAGTGGTACAGGGGCTAATAACAACATCAGAACTATAAAAGTATTGCCTAATGATAAAATACTTGTAGGAGGAGATTTTACAGCTTATAACGGCACAAGTATCAATCGAATAGCCAGATTAAATGCAGATGGTTCTTTGGATACAACATTTAATGTTGGAACGGGCGCAACGGCCACCGTATATTCTTTAGCAGTTGACCCTTCCGGCAAAATTTATGTTGGTGGAAATTTTGTTAAATATGGAGCCGATTCTGTTTCCCGTATAGTAAGGCTTAACAGTAATGGCATTCGCGACATTTCTTTTATTTCCGAAGCAGGATTCAACAATTACGTTTACGAAATAGTTCTGCAACCCGATGGGAAGATTCTGGCAGGGGGTGCGTTCACCAAGTACAAAGGTCTTTCACACAACCGAGTTATCCGTCTTGAAACAGATGGGTCTGTAGATGCAGGGTTCTCTCCCGGTAGCGCTGCCAATAACATTGTTTATAGCATTGAACTCGCTGATAGTGGTAAAATTATGATAGGAGGCTCTTTTACAACCTTCAATGGAGCTTCCAAACCACGAATAGCGATGCTTAACTCGAATGGCAGTCTGAACCTTTCTTTCACTGCCACTATAAGTAATGGAGTAGTGTATGACATAAAAAGAATAGGTTCCGGCTACTTGTTTGGCGGAACATTTACCACCGTAAACGGGGCTCCTAAAAACAGATTGTGTTTTGTTGACTCAGCAGGGGCTATAAATGACATCAAGTTTTACACTGGTACTGGTGCCGACAATGCGTTAAATAGTATTTTTGTGGATACGGTGCAAAAGGGAGTCTTCCTTTCTGGCAATTTTACTATAGTGCAATCTTCTCTTTACAGCCGGTTTGCCCGTTTATCTAATTCCAATATTAGGCTGACTGAGGTAGCAACTATTTTGTGCCCCGGTGCCATTACCAAGGTTCTTTTTGAGAAAAGTGGCTCTTACAATTCCGGTAATGTATTTACGGTTCAGTTATCTGATTCAACAGGCAATTTTGCGAATGCGGTAAATATTGGAGCCAAATCAAGCAGTACTACCGGTTCTGATTCTATAACTGTTTACTTCCCTAACAACTTACCTTCAGGAAGCAATTACCGAATCAGAGTTATAGCTTCCAGCCCTGAGGACATAAGTAATCTGTCGCCTTCAATTGAAGTTGGCGTTCCACAGCAACCAGTTATTACTGCCGGTGGACCACTTTCCTTCTGTGGTGGTGACAGTGTTGTGCTCACTGCATCGCCAGCTACTTCCTATAACTGGAATAATGGAAGCAGCACACAAAGTATTGTGGTTAAAAATGTCGGAACTTACACGGTAACAGTGAACACAAACAATTGCATAGCATCCTCATCCCCCGTCACTGCAACAGTTTTGGCTGCGCCCGATTCTACTATTACATTGGAAATGGCCTCCCTTTGTGGAAGCGGAAGTGTAAAACTAAGCGGTCAGTCAGGTCTTACTTATGCATGGAACATTGGGCCAACATCACAATCCATAACAATAAGTCAGGATGGTGTTTATACGCTATCGGTAACTGATACTGCAGGATGTAAGGCAAGTTCTACTGTTAATCTCGACCTAACTGCCTTTTTCAGCACCCTAATCTATGCACAGGGACCCACTACCTTTTGTGAAGGAGGTAATGTTGTTCTCCGTTCTTTCCCTGGATTAAATAGTTACCAGTGGAGTAACGGCCAAACCGCTGATAGTATTGTTGTTACAACAACCGGAGCATATGTAGTAACTGTTTCTGATGGCATCTGCTCTAAAACTTCTAACTCCATAGCGGTAACAGTTAATTCCTTACCTATTGTAACCTTCTCCTTACCACAGGATACTTTCTGCCATTTGGCTTCATCGGTTACGCTAAGTGGTACACCTTCAGGCGGTGTTTTTGCAGGCAACGGAGTTAATGGAAGCAACTTTAATCCGGCCGGATTAGGGAACAGTAATGTAGTAATCGCCTATTCTTACACAGATGGCAATAACTGCACAAATATTGAGGCCGATACTGCATACGTTGCTCTTTGTACCGGAATAGAAGAAGACATAGCCTATAATAGTCTGAATGTATTCCCAAATCCGGCTACCGAAAACATATACATTGTTGGGCTTCACACTACTCCTTATCATATTGAAGTAACTAATAGTATAGGTGCAATGGTAACTAAGCTGGATGTAGTTAACTCATCTGGAACAGAACGGTTGAATCTGAGCGGGCTTGCACAAGGTTCATACGTGCTAAGCATAGGAAACAGAAAGTTTCGCTTTATGAAACAGTAGCTTTAGCGCAGTTTCAGGAAACGGGCACTTGCGGTTATACCCGAACTACTCTTTAGCGAAACAACATAAACGCCTGCTGAAAAATCCGGTAAGGAAATCTCAGCGGGTCGTTCATTCAAAGTAACAGACTTCATCAACCTCCCCATGACATCATGAATTTTCAACTCACTTCCGAACAAAACCTGTGAAGTATTAATGGAGATAGTTTCACCATTAGCAGGATTTGGATAAATATCCAGCGTTGTTATAGCTTCTATGTTCTCCACCTCTGTTCCGGCACAGCCCGGATAAGTTACATACACATCCTGCGACTGCGCGCTGCAAAAGTTGGAATCGGCTACCACTACATAAAAGTATCCGGTTTGGGTAGCAGAATAAAACCGGGTGTTTGCCCCACTTATAATTATACCACTATTATACCACTGATATGAAACATTAGGAATCAACTCCGCTGCTAAATCGCAGAAGTTGAGTTGTACCTGCGGGGGAGTAATAGGTGGAACGCAGGGGTCAGGAATAGCAGCGCTCTGTACAGCCATAACAGTTTGCCCGCCCGTAAGGGAGACTAGACAAGAACGCTGAATAGTATCGTTGTTGGCACTTGCTGAAATTTTTACCCAACTATTACCCGTAACTGGAAGATTAGGCGAAAGAACACTCAGCCAATTGCATGTAGAAATAGTCCACGCGCCACAGCTACTATCCGATACCGCTACATAAAAAAAATCAATTGTGCCAGATGCTGGAAGTGAAATGAAAGATGGTTGAGCTGTGTAAGTACACAACAATGCCACCTGCACATTTACGTCATCGGTAGCAGTGCAGCCGTTCGCATCTGTCACGGTAATGGTATAGGTTGTCGCATACGCAAGGTTGCTGACTATCGGGTTTGCCGTGTTAGCAGCATCTAAACCGCTTGATGGAGACCACAAGTAATTAAAAGGAGGAGTTCCACCGAGTGCTGTTGGTGATCCTCCTATAGTTACCGAATTGTTTTGCACTTGGAGCAACGTTTGGTCAGCACCGGCCGATGCCACAGGATTAGGATAAACATTTACATTAACCAGAGTCGAAGCCGCTACACTGGCATTACACCCTGCGGGATTAGTAACAGTTACATCAAAATTCCCCGATTGGTTAACAGTAATGCTTTGTGTTGTTGAACCATTGCTCCAAGTGTAGGAACTTCCTTGTGTAGCGGTAAGGACAATACTGCTGCCGCTACAAAATGCTAATGGTCCGTTGGCTGTAATCTGTACTACAGGACTAGCCGAAACTGTAACGTTTTGTGAAATAGTTCCCGTACAACCGGTTTGTGAAAAAGTGTAACTAACGGTATGGATACCTATTCCCGCTACCGAGGGTGAGAAAATGTTTCCCGTTACTCCAGTGCCTGAAAAAACACCGCCTGAAGGTGTAGCACTTAGTGTTACACTGGATGATGCCAGACAGTAAGCATTCGACAGGTTGTTGATAACCGGCTGTGGGGTAGGATTTACCGTTACCCCGTAGGGGTCGGAACTTACACTGCCGCAGTTATTGGTGGCAGTTACGGTATAGTTGCCCGTTGCGGTTACTATTGCAGCAGTGCCTGTGCCTCCATTGCTCCAGGTATAGGTGCAGCCGCTACAGGGATTATCTATACTCAACTGTGAGCTTTGTCCGGAACAGAAAATATTATTGCCAGCAATAATCGGTTTAAACGGTTGTGAACAGGGTGTGGTAACACAAATAGTAAAGGAACTAGTAGTAGGTGGGTTATTTGCACCGGTGTAATCATACGCCCTTACGTAATAAGTATTACCAATGGTTAAGCCGATTGCCTGCAATACTTCGGTAGAACCTTCACCTCCACCTGCATCCTCGCAGTCAATAGAGGTTCCAGGGCAGCCGTTCCTTAAATCCACCACGGCATCCATACCAACAGATGGCACTACTGTTATAGTATGTGCAGTGGAGGTAGCTGTGAAAGTGAACCAAACATCATTTGCGTTAGTTGATGAAAAACCATCACAGGCAGTTGGCGCGGCCGATTGGGTGGCCCCGTTTACATCACTGGTTGCTGTACTCCCGCAGGTATTGCCGTACACAGACAGCGCAGTGGCACTTCCGCAGTAATCATTACTGGGCTGCACTGGTGGCTGCGCATTGCAACTACCGGTGTTAAAGTAATTGAACCATGTGCTCCATGGAATGGTTCCCGGGCAATTGGTATTAGTGCCGGGCATACTATTGTGCCCGCAAATGCCGGGCGAGGCAATATTCTGGTTAACGGGAATATTGTATTCGTTGCAGAAGTAACAGGCCATTTGTGCCGAAGCCTGTAACATCGCGGTGCTATTCCAAAGTCCCGGGTTCGATACTGTAGCTTCATGTTCCTGCCCAATGCTTCGGCCATTATTGTAAGGATATCCCGAAGCACCACAGTGCCACGCAGTACTTGCTACGGGCACTACCTGATAGATGGTTCCATTATTGGCCGTTACAAAGTGGGCGCTGGCACCGGCCGAGCAGTTTTGAAACCAAGACACCGCTCCCGCAGCTGTGCCTGTTCCTATCCAGTGGTTTACCCAAGTGTCAATACTATGGTTACGGGTAAGGGTATAGTTGCAGGTAGTAAAACTGGAAACTGCCGCGCCATAATCGGCACTTCTCCCTGTTTCTTGTTCGGCTGCATTGTTGTTAGGGTGAAA
The DNA here is from genome assembly GCA_964563185.1 of uncultured Chitinophaga sp. Lineage (GTDB taxonomy): Bacteria > Bacteroidota > Bacteroidia > Chitinophagales > LD1 > Bog-950. Next base: position 19,023 of record CAZLXD010000023.1, on the reverse strand, counting down.
TGTTGATCGGATGTAAGTAAGGTTGAGATTTTTCTTTCGGTGAATCACAATGGTCTCTCCCCATAAAGTGGTGCTTACATTGCCATCCTTTAGAACGGTATAATATCGATCAGCTTGTATGGTGCGTAGTTCTTCGCTGATTAAGCCGCTGAATTTACTTACTGCGGGATACCATTCTTCCAAGCCTGCCTTGGTATTCTTACTATTACCGAAATAGCTGCGGAGCAATACAGCCGCCCCACGAATGTTTTGTCGGGCATCATCCTTTAATACCTGCTCATTCATACTTAATAACTTCGCAGCTTCCCCAAGCGTGTTACAGTAGTTGTTACTAACTAGATGCATCATTCCCCAACCTTGATCAATGGATGGGCCTATCTGTGTAAAGTTGTTTTCTACTTGAGCGATAGCCTCAAGCAAATCCACCGGCACCTTAAATTCCAGTGCTGCCTGTGCCAGATAACCTTTTACCGTAGCTACTGAAGGATGCGGTTGGTTGAGATAATGTGCCCACAACACGTGGCTGTGCATCTGTTCAGTATGGTCAATGTGCTGTGAAACAATGTTGAGTTCGGCACTCAAATCTTTTTTCAGAAAAAGTTCCTTGCCTTTAAAAAGGCTATCCGTTTTTGTTTGAGCAAATGTGGTAGCAACTGTAAAAAGGGCAGCAACCAAACTGAAAGATCTTTTCATGGCAAGGAAGATACAAAAACAATTCTCAGTTGGCATTTAACATTTTTGATAACATGATGAGTTAAGTTAGTTGTATAACATCGTCAGTAAGGACATCTGGTATCTACCAATACTACAACAAGCAGAGTAAAGTCACTCAATAACCTAGCCAGCAATTTCTTTGGCACTTTACTGCGTATTTCAGCAAAAGTTTCAATCGAAAGACTAAATGCGGACGCTATGTTACTATCCATTTTGTGCAGGTGTTGCCGGCTAAAGGTTGTGCGTATACGATATACTGTTCACGGTGTAAATTTGCTTGGCAACCCAAGTATTGATAACCAGATAGCTGTTAGATTAAGCCGAAATAGCTTCTGTGCATCTTGGTTTCTGGTGAACGTTTTGTTAGTGATTTAAGTTATTCATTTAAAACGTACCGTGTTCTACCTCTTCTCCTGCAAACACCGAAGCTATCTTAAAGGAGTTGCTCATGTATAGAATTTTGGGATTAGCATTGCGTTCAATGTGGTAATACATGCGGTTAAAAATGGCGGCCAATGTTTCCAGTTGTTCTACGTTAAGCCGTGCCGAAAGGCGGGACGCAAAGGTTAGTTCCTCCCCCTCTAATTTCTCGCTGTAGCCGGTAATGCCAATAAGCGAGCACTCGCGTAAAAAGAACAATGCATACTTTAAAAAAATCTTTTGGTTTTCACGGCCGGCTTTGGCAAAATCTTCAATCCAATCCACCAAGGTTTGTGTATTGCCCGCACTGGGTTTCAATTTTAGGTTAAAGCAACTTACCAGCCATTTGTGCAACAAGCGGTCGTTCAGGTTTTCTTCTCCGGCTGCAATAATACTGGCAGTATCAAAATTGCCGTCAGCAATACGGGCTATACGCTTAGCCACTTCGGCATCCGGGCCAAAGCGGGTTGTCAGTTCCGCAACTATTGCTTCTTCCTCAATGGGGTTTACCTTAACTATTTGCGTACGCGAAAGAATGGTGTTGAGCACTTGCTCCACATTTTCAACCAACAGAATAAAGAGTGTATCGGCAGGTGGTTCTTCAATAACCTTCAGCAATATGTTGCCTTCATTACCCAAAAACTCCGCCAGCCATATAATCTGCACTTTGTAGCTGCTTTCGTAAGTTTTCAGGCTCAGGTGGTGAATAATTTGACGGCATTCATCAGCAGTAATATTTCCCTGACGATTTTCGGCTCCTATGGTCTGCATCCAGTCGTTGTAGTTCAGGTAGGGGGTTTCGGTAAGTGCAGTGCGCCATTCCTTCATGTAATCGCCACTTACAGGCGGGCTGGTTTTCTTTTCGGGCTTTACTACCGGGAAAGTGAAATACAAATCGGGATGAATAAACTTGTTGTTTTTTGTGCATGAAGGGCACTCTCCGCAGGATTCATCCTCCTGCCTGTTTTCGCATTGCAGATACTGTGCAATAGCCAGTGCCAGTGGTAACCCTCCGTTGCCCGTTGGCCCTGCCAGCATTAATGCATGAGGGAACTTGCCCGAGCGCAACATGCCGGTAAATTTCTGCTTCAGTTCTTCCTGGCCAATTACTTCTTTAAACTTCATTTTTAAACTTCAATAATCTTCAATACTTCCTCGCTCAATGGCTCGGTTACCGGTGAAAATACCTTTATCAACTCCCCGCTTTCATTTATTAAATACTTCTGAAAGTTCCATTTTACTTCACTATCGGCAAAGCCGTTCAGTTCTTTTTTAGTAAGAAAATCGTAGAGCGGATGGATGTCATCACCAAGTATTTTCACCTTTTCGCTTAGAGGAAACGAAACATTATACTTTGATTGGCAAAACTGCACTATCTGTTCAGCGGAGCCGGGCTCCTGAGCGCCAAAGTCATTACAAGGTAGCCCCACCACTACTAGTTTTTCTTTATAGTTTTCGTACAGTTCCTGTAACTGCGAATAGTGGGGAGTTAACCCACACTCTGATGCGGTATTCACCAACAAAATTTTCCGGCCTTTGTAGTCTGCCAAATTCAACGGCTTGCCGTGTATATCATTGAGTGGAATATTGTAAACTATATTGCTCATGCGATAAAAATAGAGAATGATTTTTGCGAAGCGAATTAAAGTATAGTTTTGAAAGCTATGCGTATTGCCCATGTTGTAAATCCATTTAAGGCTCCGTCCGGTTCTGAACCGGCTATGTTTCAACCTGTTACTTTCGAGAGTATACGTGTTGCAAAAGAGTTTGCACAGGCATTAGTTGAGGTAGAATTGTATGCTGCTTGTTACGAAGAGGATCGTGAAACTGTGCCCGATGGATTTACACTTCTCCCTTCGCTCACCCGCTCTGTGCTTGACACTGGTAGTTTTTCTAAGTCTAAAAAGTATCCGCTGGTAACAGATGTAATGCAATCAGTTTACAAAGCTACCGATGCAGAGTATTTGATGTTCACCAATATGGATATTTCACTGATGCCGCAGTTTTATGTAACCGTGCAGCAATTGCTGCAAGAAGGCTATGATGCGCTGCTGATTAACCGAAGAGGAATTTCGAAGAAGTATACTTCTGTAAGGCAGTTGCCGCTCATGTATTCTGATTATGGGCTTCCGCACCCGGGCTTTGATTGTTTTGTTTTTAAGCGTGAACTGCTCAGTAAGTTGATTCTTGAAAATATTTGTGTGGGCGTTTCTTTCAGTGAAGTGGCTCTGTTGCACAACTTTATTGCCTTTGCCGAAAATCTTAAACTGGTGGATGACCTTCACCTTACCTTTCACATAGGTGCCGAGGTAATGCCGCCACTGCTCCGTGAATTTTACCTGCACAATCGCAAAGAATACGAGCAGAAAATTTACCCACAGTTAAAACCTTATCTGGATATCCGTAAGTTTCCGTATTTCGAACTGTCTTTGCCTAAAAGATTGCTGAAGTGGGCGCTTAACCCATCATTCAGAACACATCAGATATTGCAATATGAGGGCGTTAACGGTTGGCGCGCATTTAAATACAGGATAGACGGATGGCGTTTTGCCCTGATGGAAAAAATCAAATAACGGTTAACCTGTTATCTCCAGCTCCAGGCTTTTCATAACATCTCTACGGGCACTGGCTAGTCGTGTCCGCAACCATTCATCTATCTTGCTTCCTTGTGTAAGTTGAAGTAGTGTTTTGTTTCCTTTCAGGTGAATAGCCGCATTACGGATTTTTTTGCTCTCTAACAAATACACTTCCTTGTGTAACATGTATTCGTAACCCAACCCGAATTCAATTTTTTTGGTGCGGGCAAAGCCCAACGAAGTGTTGTATTGGTGCGCTACTTTGTTGTTGCCTTTCACTTTTGCATACACCGATTGTATGTCGAATAACAAAAAGAAAACATCAAGCATAGCCAAAGAAGCACTTACCGGGACATCGGTACCCAGGTATTTATCCTCGTAAATAAACAGGCCGGTGTAAGCGGTTTTATTTTCCCAGTCAATGGAAGAAATGTTTATCAACCCTACCGGCTGATCCTTTACATAAATCAGGAAAAAGAAATTCTGTTCATTGTCGATAGCGGAAAACCACTCCTGCTGCATTTCAGGGGTTATCTCGCCTTTGTAAAACATGAAGCGCATAATCTTGCGGTCGTTGCGCCACTGCCGGACAAGTTCTGTAGTTTTGCCTGTCAACCTTTCCAATGTAATACCGTAGCGGGAAATTTTCATTTATCTCAAAACTTCGCGGATTAAATACGGTGGCTTACGGTGCTGCAATGCAAACAAACGATCAAGGTATTCACCAATTATTCCTAGACTGAACAGGATAATTCCGGTGGACATAAATATGGAAACTATAAGGGCCGTAAATCCTAACGGTGAACCAAGCGTTACTTTTTGATAAACGAAAAAGATAACGAAGAACAGACAAATCCAGAATGAAGCCAAACCAAACCAGGTCATAAACCTAAGCGGTATGGTGGTATAGGCAAAAATCAAATTGAATGTAAGAAACACTAACTTGAGGATACTGTAGCCCGATTGTCCCTGTTTTCTGGGGGCATGGCGAACATCCTGCCATTCAATTTTAGTAGTGTGCCATGAAAGAATTTCATCAATAAATGTAAAGGAGTGGTTGTAATGCTTTATCTTCTCAATCACTTCTGCACGAATAATCTTAAAACTGGAACCTTCACCTACAGTATTACCATATTTTTCAAAAACATAGCCTATAAAGTTACTGCCCCATCTGCGCACTGGCGAATGTTGCCGTTCATCGCGATAAGTGCCATAAACCATGTCGGAGGAAGTATCGTGTATGCGCTTAATCAGCAATTCGATGTCTTCGGGATAAAACTGTAAGTCATCGTCAATAGTCACCACAAATTCACCGGTGGCGAACTGAAAGCCACACAGCAGCGCTTTGTGTTGTCCGAAATTTTTACGCAGGTGTATAGCCAGCAGTTTTTTTCCGTATTCCTGTTTTAAATTTTTAATCACGTCCCAGCTACCATCTGCGCTGTAATCGTTCACCAATACTATCTCGAAATCAGCTTTTAGGTTTTCAAACGTTGAACGAATACGCGCACAAAGTTCTACTAGCGTGCTGGCACTGTTGTAAACAGGAACTACAACGGAGTATTGGGGTTTGCCGAACATCTATACTTCTATAAGGGGTAAACAGGTTACTTTTTCGGTTTCAAGATATACACTTCCCCATGATAAGCCAACACCAAAGCCAGACAGCAGCCATTTGATTCTTGCGGACCGAATTTTATCAGCCAGCTGTACCACTATAGTAAGTGGAATGGTAGCTGAACTTGTGTTGCCAAAATCATGAAGGCTGTATAGAAACTTCTCAGCAGGCACTTGCAGTTTCTTGCGTAAACTTTCTAACATTAACCGATTAGCCTGGTGCAGAACAAAGAAATCTATGTAATCTCTTTCAATCGCTCTCTCCTGTAGCAAATCATTTATATTAGGAGCCACTTCACGAAGCGCAAAATTGAAAATCTGCACACCGTCCAATTTCATATCTAAGTTACTGCGGCAAACTCCCTTTTCAAACTCCTTTATTAAAAATGAGTTTTCGTTCGTTTTGTTTCTGAATCCACCATCAGGAACTATAATGTCATCATACTCTTTACCATCGGTTTGCAGATTAAAGTGCATGATGCCGGCATTGGTTGTTTCTAAAGCCGTAGCCGAACCGGCATCGCTAAAAAGCGGAGTTGTGCTGCGGTCAGTTTTTGAAATAACTGAAGTAGACACATCTCCCACCAGCAACAGTCCTCTTCCGTTGGGAATGTTTTGAAGTAAACTGGAGAGAATCGAGAGTCCATATACATATCCCGAGCAGCCAAGGTTTATATCAAAAACCACGCAGTTTTTTGACAAACCAAGTTTTTCCTGTAATACTGAAGATGTATTAGGAATGATGTAATCGGGAGTTTGCGTAACAAAAATGAGCACATTTACTTCTTCACGCTTCCAGTTCATCTCATCCAGCAAACGGTTGGCGGCCTCAAAACATAAATCGGAAGCAGTTATCCCTTTGGTAGCTACTCTTCGGAATCGTATTCCTACTGTTTTAATAAAAAGGTCCCGCTCGTTTTCCGATAAAAGAGATAGTTCCTTGTTGTCCTCCGTATTTGCTGGAACACAAACCGACAAGCCTTTCAGTTGAACATTAGAAATGGAGAATAAGGCCATTTACTTTTTGCTTATAGTTTCAAAAAGATCGGCAACTGTAGCTGCATTTTTCAGGTCGTCAGAAGTAACTGATTTGTTGTAGTCTGAGTCAATCATGGCAATTACAATAAGGGCGAGCATGGAGCCCCACTCTTCCAGTAATTTGAATTCTGTTTCGGGGGTTATTGCTGATGCATCGGTTTGATTAAAACATTCCGCAAACTTTCGTGTAAACTCCTGTAGTTCCATAATAACAGCCCCAAAGTAAATATTATCTGCGAACCGCTTGTGCCTGCCTTTTAATGCGTAAAGCGTTCAGGGTATCCTGTTGTTGCATATAATGGGTAAACAAAAAGTAGTAAGGGAACTCCTCCTTCTCTCCGTGCTCAATATCCTGCTCAAAATATTTTACAGCAGTAGTAGTGTCCCTTTCCATCATGTAATAAACAGCATAGTTGTAGTAAGGAATATTCGATTTCGGATTAAGTTTCATTAGTTGGCTGTTGCAATTCAGGGCATCCTGCTTTCTGCCTGCTGTATAATACAACTTAGCAAGTTCCACCAATACTTTGGGGTTATTCGGATGGGTTTTTAAGGAATGCTCATACCACTTAACAGATGAAGAAGTGTCTTTCGAAATTTGATAAGCCATACCAAGGTTGCTGGCAGAGCGCCATAAAGTAGAGTCTATAGAAATGGCTCTTTCAAAAACCGGTATAGCCATTGATACATTGCGCTGCTCTACAGCATAAATCATCCCCAACTCTTCCATTGCTTGTGCATACTCAGGATGTGCTTTTATAGCCTGATTGTAATAGTGAATAGCTTTTGCCGATTCTTCTGATAGTTTTTCTTTGGTAAGCTGGCTATTGGTTCTGTAAAGCCGCCTGATTTCTTTAGCCATCATATAGTTAGCTCTGGCTGAATTTTCCAGGTGGGGTATATCTGCTTCAAATAGCGTAATGGTATCCTTCCAGTCGAAATTTCGAGCAATGCTTACCCCTGAAAAAATAACTAACACAACACTTGTTAATGCAAAACGGGTAGCGGTTAACTGAAGTGAAAAAGACAGCGAAGCTTTTTTACTCTTTGCTCTTTCCGGTTCCTGATTTTCGGTTACAAACAACCTGATAAGCAGGTAAGATAGCCCTACACAGAAAGACAGCGAAGCAAATAACAAAGCTCTTTCGGCTACCATACCGGCTAGCGGCAATACCAGATTGGAGTAAAGCGAAATCTGAATAAGGTAAAACATCAGGAAGAAGGGTACAAATCTATTCCGCTTAAAAGTAAATAGAGCCACCCCTGCAATTCCTATATGAATTATTAATGCCGCTATAGGCCAAACCGAGAATATAGGCTTTAACTCCACATAACTAAACCCATAGTAGAAACTAAGTGGCTGTGGAAATACAAGTAAGCGCAAACACCACCATAACGAATAGAAGGCAGTCCCCAGCTTCAAACTCCAATCATTCAAATAGGGGAAAGGAGTTTCTACGTATTCATACTGCCGGGCAAAACCCGGGAAAGAAGAAATGACCACCGCATAGTAGATTGCTGCAAGAAGCGCTAAGGCAGCGAAAATAATCAGGCTCTTTTTTACATTACTCGTTTTAAAGTAAACCAGTAATGGTATTGACGCCACAAATGGCAGGCAACTTATTTTCGAAAACAATGCTAACAGGAAAAAGAACATCCCAAATGCGAAGTTCTTTTTGTCGTTCTCCGATGAATAACTGATGAACTGATAGACAGACAGGAAGACGAAAAGTAACACCAGCAATTCATCGCGGTTTTTCAAACTTGCAACCACTTCCGTATGCACCGGATGAGCTATGTAAATCAACAGGCCAATAAAAATTATTGTAAAATAACGTTGCCCGAAAACTCCTGCAAGCACCTTAAGTATTACACAACAGGCCAAAGCATACAACATTACATTTATAAAATGGCTGATGTGCGGGTTCCAGCCGAACATGCTATACTCAACGGCATAAGTAGCTTTTACCAGCGGGCGGTAGTCCAACTTCATTCCATCTTCATCAATGTAGTTGGTAGTAAAAATTTCAGGTAAAGCTTTAATGCCTTTTTCTACCAGCGGATTATGATTCGTAACCAAATGATCATCCAGTCCATACTCATTCAATAAAGTGTTGCCAAAAACAACAAAGCAGGCAATGGCAATAACAGCATAGTAAAACCCAATACCCTTTTCCGTTATTGAAATCAAATGCTTTTCCGAAATGCTGTGTGGCTGTTTACTCAAATGTTTCTTATTAACACCCGTAAGGTTTAGGGCAAATGTATTATTTGTAAAGAAGAGGTATAATTCTATACTTTGCCGCTTGATTTTTGCTTTAAACGTGCGTAATATGCGTCAGTCCCTTCTGGCAATCTTTTGTGTTATATCATCTGCCTCTATACTATTCTCTCAAAGCGCCACTTTAAAAGGTACCGTTAAAGACGGCTCCACCGGTGAGTTAATGGAAAGTGCTGCTGTCGTTCAACTTCCTGCAAACGGAACTACCACTGATGCAAAAGGATACTATGAGCTACAGGTTACTGCGGGCGAAGTTACTTTGGTAATCAGCTACCTGGGAATGAAATCTGATACACAAACTATTAAAGTAAAGGAAGGTGAGGTAAAAACGCTGAACATCAGCATGGGCGGAGCTGCATTGGAACTGCAACAGGTAGTTATTGGGGAGAATAAAATAGGCACTAAACTCCAAAAGGTAACGCAGAGCGTGGATGTAATGAAACCCCGCTTGTTGGAAGCCAACAATATTACGAACATGCAAGGCGCGGTCAGTAAGATACCCGGGGTAACTGTTTTAGACGGGCAGATGAGCATACGCGGGGGAAGTGGTTACGCTTACGGTTCAGGTAGCCGTGTTATGTTGGTAGTAGATGAAATGCCTTTGATGACGGCTGATAGAGGAGACATAAAGTGGCCGTTTATTCCTGTAGAAAATGTGGAACAGATGGAGGTGATTAAAGGAGCCTCTACTATGCAGTATGGTTCATCGGCATTAAATGGTGTTTTAAACGTAACCACAGCGTACGCTCGCGATACACCATCCACCAAACTCACTTTTTTTTATGAAGGCGTAGGAAAGCCTCCGGTAGATTCATTTCAGTGGTGGAAACGCGATGGGCAGTTCTTTAATAACCCCAATACAGCGGGAATGAGCTTTTTGCATAAGCAGAAATTCGGAACGGTTGATTTCGTGTTTGGAGGAATGATGCAGGGCTCGCAAAGTTTCCTGAATGAGGAGTATGATTATTTTACCCGATTCAACACCAAGATACGATGGAAGCCTAAAAAGTTACAGCGCCTTACAATAGAGCTTGCCACTAACCTGATGTACCGCAAAAGCGGCTTTCAGTTTTATTGGAAAGATGGCGGACATCCGTACGTATCAGCAGATGGCGTTTCTCTTGATGAGCGATACTTTTATGCCTTTGTTGACCCCAAGTTTAAGTTTGTAGATAAGAAGAATAACGAGCATCGGTTGTTTACCAGAATTTCGCGCCAGAATAATGTGGACGGTCAAACCGACTTCTGGATTTTCAGGGCAGAGTATCAATTTAAGCGCGACTTTGGAAAGCTTTTCCGGTTGCTGATGGGAGTAAGCAATGAGCACTGGATGGTTAATGACGGAACCCTCGGAAAACACAAGGCTGATTTTGGCGGTGGGTTTGTGCAGGGAGAAGTTAACTACAAATTCTTCAGCATGAATCTGGGTATTCGCGAAGAATTTGTTCGTTTGGACAGTGCTATTACACCTACTATTCCCGTTTTCAGGGCTGGTGTAAACTTCGAAATCAGGAAGTATAATTACATCCGTGCATCTTTTGGGCAGGCATTTCGAATTCCGAGTATTGCCGAAAGATTTGTGGAATACAACCTTGCAGGTATTCGCATTCTTCCCAACCGTGGTATAAGGCCTGAGCGTGGATTTACTGCTGAGTTAGGCTATAAGCGCAGTTTAAAAATAGGTAACTGGTTAGGTTACTTAGATGCAGTGGTATTCTGGACAGAGTTCAAGGATATGATTGAGTTTACCTTTGGAACAAAATTCGATAACACCGGATTTTACCCCTACTTCCAATCGCAGAACGTGAGCAAAGCCCGCGTATTTGGGTGGGAGTTGTCTGCCTATGGCGAAGGGAAAATAGGGCCTGTTGATTTTACTACACTCTTAGGTTATACTTATTTCTACGGGGTGGATTTGAACGACACTACCGTGACCAGCAATGTGGGCGACTTTTTGAAAGATGCGTTTACCCACTATGCTATGCCAACTCCCAAGTCGGATCCATCTAATCCTGCGGCCGATTATGGCGTTTGGGATTCGCTTACGCAGGGAATGTTGAAATACAGAAACCCGCACACCTTTAAGGCTGACTTCGATTTCATTCTGTATGGCAAGTATCACCTGGGCACTTCTATACAGTATTACAGCTTTATGACCAGAGTGGATAAGATATTTGAGGTGTTTATTAATGACACAAAGAAAATACGTCAGGAGCGTTTGAATAAAGGAGATGTAGTGTGGGACTTACGATGTGGCTATGATTTCAACAAAAATGTTACACTCAACTTCTTAGTTAAAAACGTGTTGAATGCTAACTATGCCATAAGAATTGCTAAGCCGGACAGGCCTCGTTCCTATACTGTGCAGTTGGTGGTTAACTTTGGTGGTGGCAGTAAAACGGTAGCACAAAGCCGCTTCAACAACATCTGATAAAAGCAACACTTCGCTTACCTAACACGGTTTGGTGTGAGGGCTAATTTTCTATATTTACCGCATTACTACACCCTAAAATAAAGTGCGGAATGAAAGATTTTACCAGACTCTTTGACATTATCTATTATCAAAATGCCAATTACCCTCAACCCGATGCCTTTGCCTGCAAAGTAAATGGCGAGTGGAAGAAGTATTCTACACAGGATATTATTGACGGGGCTAATAAAGTGAGTCTGGCGCTTCTTAAACTGGGAGTTAACCCTGACGATAAAATTGCTATTGTTTCTACCAGCCGCCCCGAGTGGAATATGGTAGATATAGGCATTTTACAAACAGGTGCTGTAAATGTGCCCGTGTACCCAACCATCAGCGAGCACGAATACAATTTCATTTTTAATGATGCAGAAATAAAATATGCTTTTGTAAGCGATGAAAAGCTTTACAAAAAAATATCCGCAATTAAAGCAGGGGTTCCTTCGCTGAAAGAAGTTTTCACTTTTGATAAAGTAGCCGGAGCAAAGCACTTTAACGACTTTTTAGCGATGGCTGATGCTGCTGATAGTGCTACTTTAGAAAGCAGAAAAGCAGCCGTAAAAAGCGAAGCCCTGGCTACTATTATTTATACATCGGGAACAACCGGCAACCCTAAAGGAGTAATGCTTTCGCACAACAACGTGGTGAGCAATGTAAAGGCCTCGCGCCCGGTGTTGCCTATTGATGCAACTAAGCGGGTGTTAAGTTTTCTTCCTCTGTGCCACATTTTCGAACGTATGGTAGTGTATGTTTACATGCAGGTAGGAGCATCGGTTTATTATGCTGAAAGTATGGAAACTATTGCCGATAACCTGAAAGAAGTAAAACCAAACTTCTTTACTTCAGTGCCACGATTACTAGAAAAGGTGTATATCAAACTTCAGGGAGCTGCCGGTAATCTTGAAGGCTGGAAGAAAGACCTTTACAATAATGCGCTCGCATTTGCACAAAGTTACGATCTGGAGAAGGAGTATGGCCTTGCTGATAAGTTGAAGAAGGCCGTTTACGATAAACTGATTTACAAGAAATGGCGCGAAGCATTGGGCGGTGAATGTGAGGGAATTGTAACCGGGGCAGCTGCGTTGAATCCGCTGCTTGCAAGGGTATTTACCTGTGCCGGAATTCCTATTATGGAAGGCTATGGGCAAACGGAGTCTTCTCCTGTTATCTCTATTAATCCGTTTGCGTTAGACCGTTTAAAGTTTGGAACGGTGGGCATTCCAATTCAGGGCGTAGAAGTGCGCCTGGAGCAGCGCGAAGGAATGGCACAGGGAGAAGGGGAAATTCAATGTAAAGGGCCTAACGTAATGATGGGCTACTACAAGCGCCCTGACCTGACTGCCGAAACTGTTGTGGATGGTTGGCTGAAAACCGGTGACGTGGGTACCTGGGTAGAATACAAAGGTGCTAAGTACATAAAGATAACCGACCGCGTGAAAGAGCTTTTCAAAACCTCCGGAGGTAAATACATAGCGCCTCAGCAGATTGAAAATAAAATGAAGGAGATTCCTTACATAGAGCAGATAATGGTGGTAGGCGAGAACCGGAATTATGTTACGGCTCTTATTGTCCCCAATATGCTTACGCTTTCAGAGTGGTGCCTGAAGAACGGAGTGAACGCTAAAACAGCTGAAGAAATGGCGCTGAGCGCTGATGTGCTGAAACTGTTTAAAGACGCTATTGATGAGAAGAATAAAAACTTCGGACAGTGGGAAACAATCAAACGCTTTCAGATTATGGCCAACGAATGGAGTATTGATGGAGGTGAGTTAACTCCTACCATGAAAGTGAAGCGGAAAGTGGTGTTGGAGAAGTACAAGGACATCATTGAAAAGCTATATGCTTAAAAAGTAAAAAGGGCGCGATTAATCTGCGCCCTTTTTACTTTAACAGTACCAAGTATAAGAAGGTATGTTCAGATGAAGAAGCGAAAGCAGGTAACCATAGTAAAGGCATCAGGGCAGTTGGCGCCTTTCAACGAAGAAAAGCTAAGGCATTCTTTAGAAAGGGCCGGAGCTGAAAAATTTCTGGCCAACCAAATCATCAGGGAAATTTCAGGGCAGTTGTATGAAGGGATTTCTACCGGAGAGATATACCGAAAGGCTTTTGATATGCTACGGACTTTTTCGCGGCCATTAGCGGCTAAGTACCGCTTAAAAAATGCCATTATGGATTTAGGGCCAAGTGGCTTCCCCTTTGAAAGGTATGTTTCCGAGCTGCTCAAAAGCCAGGGTTTTACTACTGTTACCAATCAGTTTGTGCAGGGCAAATGTGTCACCCATGAAGTAGATGTAATAGCCACTGCCAATGGTAACATTAACTATATTGAATGCAAGTATCATAACCAACGCGGAATAGTATGTGATGTAAAAGTCCCGCTTTACATCCATTCGCGATTTATGGATTTGAAGGAAAGGCAATCACTATTAAAAGAAAATCAGGATAAAATTTTCAGAGGATGGGTGGTTACCAATACTAAGTTTTCGGAAGATGCTGTTAAGTATGGATTGTGTAGTAACCTGGAACTTATTGGCTGGGATTTTCCCACCGGTAGGAGCCTGCGCCAAATGATTGACATTACAGGATTGCATCCGGTAACGTGCCTTACTTCACTTTCGCAACGCGAAAAGCAACAGTTGCTGGAACAGGGCATTGTACTTTGCAGGGAATTGCAAAACAACGGGAACTTACTTGCGCAAATGGGCATTAAACCCAATAGGCTTAAAACGGTTTTAAACGAAGCTCAAAGCCTTTGCACCGTCAATACAACTTGAAAAAAACACGCTCATGAAATTCTCCGACTACCGCCAACAAGATGCCACATCGCTGGCCGAATTAGTAAAGAAGAAAGAAGTAACCCCGGGGGAACTTCTTGAAATTGCTATTTCACGTGCTGAAGAAGTAAATCCTGAAATAAACGCAGTAGTTACCAAGCTTTACGAAATAGGGAAACAACAGTTAAAAAACTTAGATACAAATGCGCCACTCGCAGGTGTTCCGTATCTTATAAAAGATTTAGGGCCACAATTAAAGGGCACCCGCTACACCTGCGGCTCACGCATTCTCAGGGATTTTGTTTCTACCGAGAATTCTGTTGTAACTGACAGAATGTTAGCTGCCGGCCTTGTCATCTTCGGAAAAACAAATACCCCCGAGTTTGGTTTAACACCCTGGACAGAACCTGAACTGTTTGGTGCGGCACACAACCCATGGAACTTAAACCACACCACCGGAGGAAGCAGCGGAGGGAGTGCGGCAGCAGTAGCAGCAGGCATTGTGCCTATGGCAAGTGCCAACGATGGCGGAGGTTCTATTCGCATTCCTGCAAGTTGTAACGGCTTGTTCGCCATAAAGCCGACACGCGGGCGAATAACTCTCGGCCCTTATTTTGGAGAGGGTTGGGGCGGTGCAGTAAGTGAGGGGGTTATTTCTCGCAGTGTTCGCGATAGTGCACTGTATTATGATTTGGTTCACGGCTCTGATGAAGGCGACCCTTACCATGTAAAGCCGCCCGAGCATCCTTACCTAGACGAGATTACCCGCACTCCGCGCAAACTAAAAATTGGTTACACCACAAAAATGCCGGCCGGTATAAGCCAACCGGTGGATGAAGAGAATGTAAAAGCTATAGCGCACACGGTGCAGTTGTTGAAATCGCTTGGGCATGAAGTGGTAGAAGTGGAGTTGCCTTATAAAAAGGAAGTGCTGACTGAGCTACTTTACGCTATGGTTTATGGCGAGACCTCTGCTACGCTTGATTATATTGGTGAGCAACGAGGGCGCAAGCCGCACCGCAACGAAGTGGAACCCAACACATGGCTGCTTTACAAACTCGGGAAATCTTTTTCCGCCAATGCTTTTGCCCTGGCAAAGCTGAAGTGGAATGAAGTAAACCGCAAACTGGCTGATTTTCACAAACAATACGACTTGCTGCTTACGCCCACAGTCGGTATGCGGCCTTTTAAAATCGGTGCTATGAACAATCCACCGTTCGAGGAAATTTCCCTTCGTGTTCTCAATGCACTCGGTATTTCATCTGTTATCCGATATACAGGTATGATTGAAAAGATTGCTGAAAAAACTTTCAGCTGGATTCCTTACCCGCCTTTGGCCAACATCACCGGCCAGCCGGCCATGACCGTTCCGCTGTATTGGACTACTGAAAGCCTTCCCATTGGAGTGATGTTTACTGCACCGCTTGGCGATGAGGCCACCCTGTTCCTGTTAGGCGCACAATTGGAGAAGACACAACCCTGGTTTAATAGAACTCCGTCTATCTAACACCTTGAATAGTTGTATAGACAATTATTTCATTTACATTTGCGGAAGTATGGCCAGTATAGAAGAAGAGATAAAGCAACAAAAAAAGTTTGCCAACGAGTACGAAAAAGCCGCGGTAAACGTAATGTTTACCAGTGGCTGGTTGTATAACCTAAATGCTGCCCGCTTTAAGAAGCACGACATTACCCCCGAACAATACAACGTGTTACGAATCCTGCGGGGAGCTTATCCTAAACCCTTAATGCTGGGCGATGTTACCTGCCGTATGCTGGATAAGAGTAGCAATGCCACCCGGTTAGTAGAAAAACTTCGGATAAAGGGATATGTAAAGCGTGAACTCTGTCCTACTAACCGCAGGCAGGTGGATATTACTATCACCGAAAAAGGCCTGTCCTTGTTAACCAAGTTGGACATCGAGGCCGATGAATGGTATAACAGCCTTAAAACAATAACCAAGGCCGAAGCTCAGGAGCTTAACCGGATACTGGATAAGTTAAGAAGATAAAATTTTTTGAAACAACATTTGTATATACAAATGTTTCAAATAACTTTGTTTCTATGAAAAAGCAAATTGAAACAGTAATGGGCCCGCCTGCACCGCACATGGTGGGCGATGGGTTTCGGGTACATAATTTTTTCCCGGGACCTTACGGTGAAATGAAGCGCATGAGCCCTTTCTTTATGATGGACTATAATTCAAAGATTGAATTCCCGCCATCTGAAAGGCCGCGCGGGGTGGGTGTGCATCCGCATCGCGGATTTGAAACGGTAACCATTGCATATCATGGAAAAGTGGCGCACCACGACAGCGCGGGCAACAGCGGTGTAATTACCGAAGGTGGAGTGCAGTGGATGACTGCTGCCAGCGGAGTGCTACACAAAGAGTATCACGAGGAAGAGTTCTCTCGCAAGGGAGGAGCTTTTCAAATGGTGCAGTTATGGGTAAACCTTCCTGCTAAAGATAAAATGAGCAAGCCTAAATATCAGGCATTGAATGCCGAAGATATGGGCAAATACTTCCTTCCTGAAAACAAGGGGCATGTAGATGTAATTGCCGGAGAATTTAAGGGAATAAAGGGCGTAGCTTCTACCTTCACTCCCATACACGTGTACAATCTTTATTTGAAACAAGGCGCAAAGCTGGCGTTTGAATTGCCGGAGAGTTTCAATAGCGGCTTACTAGTAGCCGATGGAGAGATAAGTGTAAACGGTGAACAGCAGGTAACTGCCGACCACTTTGGCCTGTTTAAAAACAGCGGAACGGAAATTGACGTGGAAGCAATAAAAGATAGCACCGTATTAGTTTTAAGCGGAGAACCTATTAATGACCCCCTGGTTGCCTACGGGCCATTCCTGATGAATACCAAGCAGGAAATAATACAGGCATACGATGATGTAAACAACGGCAAGTTTGGGTTCTTAGAAGAATAAATGGTAAATAGTAGTTAGTATTGAGTAACAAGACCCAAAACAAAATTTATTAATGAAGATTACCATTGTAAGCGGCAGCCCCAGAAAGGAAAGCATAACCGTTAGAATAGCGAAGCACCTGTTGAAATTTCTTTCAGAGAAGTACCCCGCGCACGAGGTGCAGTTGGTGAATTTGCAGGAAAGTCAGATTCCGTTTGTAGAGAAAGTATGGAGCACCCTGAACGATGTGCCGGAAGAGTTTAAGGCAGTGGCGGAGAAAATTTATTCAGCCGATGCGTTTGTGGTGGTTACACCGGAATACAACGGCAGTATGTCGGCAGCAGCACGCAACCTGTTCGACCACTTCCCGAAACAGAATAAGAAAGTGTTTGGCATAGTAACAGCCAGCGATGGGGCCATGGGCGGCATTCGCGCAGCGGTAAGTATGCAGAACCAGATATGCGCTTGGTTTGGTATTCCGTGTCCGCAAATGCTGGTAGTAGGCAACATGAGCCGGAAGTTTGATGCAGACGGTAAACTTACGGATGAGAAATTCAGCAACAACATTCTAAACTTTACCACCGAGTTTGTGTGGCTGGCAGAAGCCGTAACCGGCAAAAAACAGGGCGCATGAAAATTGTAAAGAAGGTAGCCATTGGCTGAATACTTGCCCGGCTAGTTACTTTTTGTGGTGAAAACGGAACCCCAGTTTTAAACCTTGATAAACATCGTAAAAACTGTCGTTATTAAGCCGTGGTTTTTGCGTATCGAAATCGAAATACGCTAGATTGGAAAAAGCTATTTGCGGGCCAATAAACAAGTCGGACAGGTGGTCAGTTTGAGCGAAATATCCATTTAGGCAACGATTCTGAGGAGCACTATTTTAGTTGTTCTACGGTGCTTCCTGTCTTTTTAACAAATAAGTAACCTAAACCGCGCAGCATCTCGCTCGTGCCATTTCAGGGTCAAGTTACCTTCTTCTCCATTCTCATACTCTCAAATTTCACTCTGCGCTCTCCGCGGCTCCGTGCGCCACACCTTTGCCCTTTGCCTTTTTCACACTTGCCTCCGGTATCTTCCGGATAGTTAATTTTCCGCAGGCAATATTTCCCACAAATACCTATGAGGCGGTAGTGTATATTCGCCACTCAATTTACAGAACCATGCAGGCAATAATCCCCGTAGCCGGTGCGGGAACCCGACTACGACCTCTTACTTACACACAACCCAAGGCGCTTATTGCAGTGGCGGGCAAACCTATTCTTTCGTTTATCATTGATGAATTGCTGGAAAACGGTGTGAACGAATTCATTTTCGTAATCGGTTATCTGGGTGAAAAGATTCGTGAGTTTGTAGAGAACGAGTATCCGCAACTGAATGCGCGCTTTGTTACACAGGAGGAGAGGATAGGTTCGGCACATGCTCTGTGGTGTGCTAAGGAAAACATTGATTTGCGCAAGCCATTAGTAATTCACTTAGGCGATACCATTGTGGATATTAACATTAAAAAGATACTGGCCGATGCGCATTCTACTTTTTGTGTAATGAAGGTGCAAGACCCGCGCGCTTTCGGGGTGGCGGAAATAAACAGCGAAGGCTACATAACTGGTGTGGTAGAAAAGCCGATGATACCGCGTAGCAACATGGCACTGGTAGGCGTTTATTTTATTAAAGAAACGGCACAACTCATGGAGTCAGTGGAGGAGGTGGTGAAGCAGGGCTGCGAAGGCAATCGGGAACTTTATTTAACCAACGCGCTAATGAGCATGATTAAGAAAGGAGTGCAAGTAAAGAGTTACAAGGTGGAGAGTTGGTATGATGTGGGGAAGAAGGATATTTTACTGGAAACGAACGCCATTTTGCTGCGCAAGCTAGGGGAGAAGGCAAAGAACAAGGGTGTTTGCGAAAACTCGATTATCGTTCCGCCAGTGAGCATTTCGAGGGGAGCGGTTATTCGCAATTCGATTATAGGCCCGCATGTATCGGTAGGGGAGAATACCGAAATCAATTATTCAATTGTTAAGAATTCCATTATAGGCTCGTTTAGTAAACTGGAAAACGTGGTGCTGCATGGTTCGCTTATTGGCAGCGATAGTTGCGTGGCCGGCTTAAGCCAAAGCCTGAACATTGGCGATAATACAGAGATTGATTTGAGAGGGGAGAAGAACGGCCAGTAACCAGTGGACAGTAAGCAGTAGCAGTAAATTAAAAACTAAAAG
>CAZLXD010000022.1:3713-25905 GCA_964563185.1 uncultured Chitinophaga sp. | reverse complement strand
CTTAATCACCGAAACCGTATTGGCAAAGGCGGCTATACCTGCGGTGTCGGCTGAATGCTCTTCGCAATACCCAATCACCGAGTTAATCATATTTATCCGGTTACTATCACGCTTCTGCATAGCAGTATAGTTTAGGAAAACAGCTTATAATCACTAAAAGTAAGCATAAATCATATAAAAAACCCCATAAACCAACCCGAAAATCAACATACCTCCACCGTAATTAACAGTAACGCTACCGAAAATAACTTTTACGTCACTGAATATTAGGCTTACATCTTCCAAAATGAATCTTGCGTTATTAGAAATAACTGTTACTCCATAGAAAATGACTAATGCATTATAGAAAACTTATCAAACGCTACCGATTTAAAGTCTTACACTACCGTAATTGAATATGACGGCTCCGAAAATGATTCTTACGTCACCGAAAATGACTATTACGCTACCGAAAACTACTATTACAGTAAGATAACTGCTGCCCTTGGCAAGCCGGTTTCCAACACCCTCTCGTAAAATCGGTAAGAACCCAAAGCAGATAAAACCTGCCGGAGTGTATTCCCGGCATTCGTTGGGCAATATTTTTGCCGTTGTTGGTGTTATCACCAACAACAAATTGTTACATACTCCTCCTATACTGTCCGCCCACCTCATACAGCGCATGGCTAATTTGGCCCAGGCTGCAATGCTTAACGGTTTCCATTAACTCGGCAAAAATATTGCCGTTGCTGACCGCTACCTGTTGCAGGCGTTTAAGGGCCTCTTCGCTTTCCTTGCCGTGGCGCTTTTTAAAAGCGTTCAGCGCGCTTATCTGAAATTCTTTTTCATCGGTGGTGCTTCGTATTACTTCCTGCGGCAAAATGGTAGGCGAGCCTTCTTTACTTAAAAAGGTATTCACCCCCACAATGGGGTATTCACCGGTGTGTTTCTGGTGCTCGTAATACAAACTCTCTTCCTGTATTTTGTTGCGCTGATACATGCGCTCCATGGCGCCCAGCACACCCCCGCGCTCGGTTATGCGCTTAAACTCCGTCAGCACGGCTTCTTCCACTAAGTCGGTAAGTTCTTCAATCAAAAAGGAGCCTTGATTCGGGTTTTCATTTTTCGCTGTTCCTAATTCGCGATTGATGATCAACTGAATAGCCATGGCCCTGCGCACGCTTTCTTCGGTGGGCGTGGTAATGGCTTCATCGTAGGCATTCGTGTGCAGGCTGTTGCAGTTATCGTAAATGGCATACAGCGCCTGCAGGGTGGTGCGTATATCGTTAAAGTCAATTTCCTGCGCGTGCAAACTGCGCCCGCTGGTTTGTATATGGTATTTCAGTTTCTGGCTGCGCTCGTTGGCTTTGTATTTCTGCTTCATGGCCTTCGCCCAAATCCTGCGCGCCACTCTTCCAATCACCGAATACTCGGGGTCCATACCATTGCTGAAGAAGAACGAAAGGTTGGGGGCAAAGTCGTCAATCTTCATGCCGCGGCTCAGGTAATATTCCACGTATGTAAAACCGTTGGCGAGTGTGAATGCCAGTTGCGTAATGGGGTTGGCACCCGCCTCGGCAATGTGGTAACCGCTGATAGAAACAGAATAGAAATTCTGCACTTTGTTTTCAATAAAATACTGCTGCACATCGCCCATCATCTTCAGTGCAAATTCTGTAGAGAAGATACAAGTGTTCTGCGCCTGGTCTTCTTTTAAAATATCGGCCTGCACCGTTCCGCGCACCGATGAAAGCGCTTTGGCTTTTAGTTTTTCGTAAACATCTTTTGGTAAAACATCGCTGCCCGAAAGGCCAAGAAGTTTCAATCCTAAACCGTTGTTTCCTTCGGGTAGTTCACCATTGTATTTTGGTAAATCCGAAATCTGAAATCCGAAATCCGAAATTTTGATGTTATGCTCTTCCATGTAGCGCTCGCACTCCTGGTCAATAGCTGCATTCATAAAGAAAGCGAGAATCATCGGTGCCGGCCCGTTGATTGTCATACTCACCGAGGTTTTCGGATTGCATAAATCGAAACCGCTGTAAAGTTTCTTGGCATCATCCACCGTGGCAATGCTCACACCACTGTTGCCCACCTTGCCGTAAATATCGGGGCGATGGTCGGGGTCTTCGCCATACAGCGTAACGCTATCAAACGCAGTACTCAAACGAATAGCGGGCTGCCCCAGCGACACATAATGAAAGCGCTTGTTGGTGCGCTCCGGCCCCCCCTCACCGGCAAACATACGGGTAGGGTCTTCGCCTTCGCGCTTCAGCGGAAACACACCGGCTGTGTAAGGGAACTCACCGGGCACATTTTCCTGCAACTGCCACTTCAGAATATCGCCCCAGTCTTTATAGCGCGGCAGATACACTTTTTTAATGCTCGTGCCGCTAAGCGATTTGTAAGTAAAAGGCAACTGCAACACTTTATCGCGCACCTGAAAAGCAAAAGTTTCTTCCGAATACTTTTTCAGCTTGTCGTTCCACTCGGCAATCAGCTTCCAATTTTCCGCAGCCAGTTTGGTTTGGTAAGAAGCCAGCAATGCTTTCACTTCTTCATTGTTTTTCAATTCATCTTTCACTCCGTTTAGCTGATACAACTTCGAAGCCACCGCACATTGTTCCTCCACCCATTCATCGTAGCGTTCGTTGTTCTCCGCAATCTCCGCCAGGTAACGCACGCGCGCAGGCGGAATGATTTGCGATTTGGTTACTGTGTTCTTGGCAGATGTGTGTTTCACTTTAAAATCCACTTTCATCTTCTCGCTTACGCTGTGCATCAGCATTTCGAAAAGGTGGTTCACGCCCGCATCGTTAAACTGCGAAGCAATGGTGCCCACCACCGGAATTTCTTCATCCTTGGCGGTAAACAAATTATGGCTGCGCTTGTATTGCTTGCGCACATCGGCCAATGCATCCAGCGCGCCTGCCTTGTCAAATTTGTTGATGGCAATGGCATCGGCATAGTCCAGCATGTTTATCTTTTCTAACTGGGTAGCCGCACCGTATTCGGGGGTCATCACCAACAGCGAAACATTGCAGTAGTCCAAAATAGAAGCATCGCTTTGTCCCGTGCCTGCACTTTCCAGAATAATAAAATCGAAATGCGCGGCTTTACACACATCAATAGCTTCCTGCACATGAACACTCAAGGCCTTATCACTTTCGCGCGTGGCCAGCGAGCGCATATAAGCGCGCGGGGAAGAAATAGAATTCATTCTTATTCTATCGCCCAGCAAAGCGCCTCCGGTTTTCTTTTTACTGGGGTCAACAGAAATTACAGCAATGGTTTTGTCTTTATAGTTTTTCAAAAACCTGCGCACAATTTCATCGGTCACAGAACTTTTTCCTGCGCCACCGGTGCCGGTGATTCCCAGAACAGGAATGACAGATGACGGATGACGGATGACGGATGTATTGCCATTTTCAGCAAGTGTAATCGCCCTTGCAATTTCCTTCCAATCACTTGTATTTACTTCGGTCTTCGGCCTTCGGTCTTCGGTCAATGTTGTAGTGTCAAAATCACACTGCTTCACCACATCTTCAATCATTCCTTCCAAGCCCATCTTGCGCCCGTCATCGGGTGAGTAAATTCTCGTAATGCCATATTGGTGTAACTCTTCAATTTCCGAGGGAAGAATGGTGCCACCGCCACCACCAAAAATTTTGATGTGGCCGCAGCCGCGTTCCTTCAGCAAATCGTACATGTATTTAAAGAACTCAATGTGCCCGCCCTGATAACTTGTAATGGCAATACCCTGCGCGTCTTCCTGAATGGAGGCTTCCACAATTTCCTGCGCGCTGCGGTTGTGCCCTAGGTGAATTACCTCGGCACCCTTCGCCTGCATAATCCTGCGCATAATGTTGATGGCAGCATCGTGGCCGTCAAACAACGAAGCAGCGGTAACAATTCTCACTTTATTCTTTAGCTGTAAACTCATAATACAAATAGGTCTGCGTGATTACGTAATAACCGGATAATAAAACAGGAAACGAAGTTAGAAGAATGAGACAAATGAGAGAGCGGCCGCAGAGGAGCCTACAGGTTTTTCAGCTTCTCCCAAAGTTCGGGCAGGCGCTTAATAACAGCCACCTGCCGCGCAAAAGCGCGGGCCTCTACAGCCGGATAACCGATATAGGTTTTACCGCCTTCCAGATTGTTCGGCACAGCCGAGGTGGCCATTACAATAGTATCATCGCCAATTTCAATGTTTTTGTTTACGGCCACTTTGCCGTAAAGAGTAACGCGGTTGCCAACTTTTGTGTTGCCCGCAATACCCACCTGCCCGGCAATTATGCAGTCTTCGCCAATTTTTACATCGTGGCCTAAGTGCACCTGGTCGTCAATTTTGGTTCCGCGCCCTATAAAGGTATCGCTGGAAACACCCGCATCAATGGTGCATCCCGCTCCTATCTCCACATCGTTGGCAATCACCACACGGCCGGCTGTGTGCATTTTATCGTAGTGTTTATCGCTTTGGCGTTTGTAATAAAATGCATCGGAACCAATGGTGGTGTTGGCGTGTATTATCACATTGTCGCCAATTTGTGTGTAAGCGTAAATGGTAACGTTTGGATGGATAATACAGTTTTTCCCAATCTTCACTTTCTCTCCGATAAATGCATTCGGGTAAACAAAACTTCCCTCGCCTATGGTGTAAGTGGGGGCCTCCTCCGCTGTTGACCGAAGTTCCGGCATAAGTTTTTTCGCCAGTGCATTGTAAGCCTCAAACGGATTTGGATGAAATAACAACACCTTCCCATTCGGGGCTTCTACGCGTTTATTGATAATAACAAAGGTGGCGGCCGACTTTAAAGTGAAGTCGTAATACTTCTCGTGGTCAACAAAAGTGATGTCGCCTTGTTCTACATTATGAATTTCGTTGAGGCCGGTTACCAGAGCATCGCCATTACCAATAAATTCTGCATTTATCCATTGGGAAATTTGAGTGGCGGTAACAGGCTCTTTGAATTTCATAGACGATGATTAGCTTCGCGAACTTAAAAGAAACAAATGAAGGAAACAGCGCTTACATCATTGCATATTTCGCTCGGAGCTAAAATGGCTGGGTTTGCCGGCTACAACATGCCTATTGTATACAGCAGCATTAACGAAGAACATAAGGCGGTGCGCAACAGCATAGGTGTGTTTGATGTAAGCCACATGGGCGAGTTTCGTTTAAAAGGTGAAAAGGCGCTCGACCTTATTCAATTAGTAACTACGAACGATGCTTCGAAACTGACGGATGGAAAAGTGCAGTACTCCTGCCTGCCCAACAACGAAGGCGGTATTGTAGATGACCTGTTGGTGTATCGTTATACAGCCGATGAATACTACTTAGTGGTGAATGCCTCTAACATTGAAAAGGATTGGAACTGGATAAAGCAGCACAACACGTTTGGTGTGGAAATGCTGAACATGAGCGATGATATGAGCCTGTTGGCCGTGCAGGGGCCGAATGCGGTAAAAGCCTTACAAAAACTGACGGATGTAAACCTGAGCGATATCCCTTACTATGCTTTCACCATCGGAAAATTAGCCGGCATTGAAGGTGTAATTATCAGCAACACCGGATACACCGGTGCCGGTGGCTTTGAATTGTATGTAATGAATGCCGATGCCCGCAAACTGTGGGATGCAGTATTCGAAGCCGGAGCAGAATTCGGTATAGTGCCAGCTGGCTTAGGCTGCCGCGATACCCTGCGTTTGGAAAAAGCCTTCTGCCTTTACGGACATGATATTGACGACACTACTTCGCCTATCGAAGCTGGTTTAGGTTGGATTACCAAGTTCACCAAAAAGTTTACAAACAGTGATTCCCACAAAGCGATCAAGGACAATGGCCCGAAGAAAAAATTGGTGGGCTTTGAGATTACCGAGAAGGGAAAAATACCCCGCCAGCATTTTATCATTAAAGATGCGGCCGGCAATGAGATAGGCGTGGTAACTTCGGGAACTCAGTCACCTACATTGGGTAAAGCAATTGGCTTAGGCTATGTAAAAACGGAATTCTCTGCTATTGGTTCCGAAATCTTCATTGATATCCGCAACCAGCCTATTAAAGCAACGGTGGTTAAGACTCCGTTTCTATAGTTAACCATTCACAAACAGCAAACTTCCATCGCCATAACTCAGGAAACGAAAGTTATGGGTGAGTGCGTAATCGTAAATTTTCTTCCAGTCGTTACCTGCTACGGCAGCCACTAACAGCAACAAGGTTGAGTTAGGTTGGTGAAAGTTAGTAGCCAGTGCATTTACTACTTTGGGTTTGTATGGTGGCGCTATTATGATTTGTGTTTTGCAGATAATTCTTTCTAAAGAGTTTTGTTTCATCCAATTCAGCAGCGAATTCAATGCATTATCGTTGCCGAGTAGTTCGTACGCGTCCCATTGCTTTATTTCCAGGTCATGAACAGATGCTCTGGGATTGCTTGCAGCCTTCACTCCCATCCAATACAAACTCTCCAACGTACGCATAGAAGTGGTGCCTACCGTTATAATCGATTTGCTACTCTCTTTTGCCGCTATCAGTTTCTCCAGGGTTTCGCGCTTAACATCTATGAGTTCAGCGTGCATTTCGTGGCCGGCCATGGTTTCGCTCTTCACGGGTTTGAAAGTTCCCGCGCCTACATGCAGCGTTACTTCAGTAGTTTCAATGTTCTTTCCCCTCAGCGATTCGAAAACAGCTTCCGTGAAATGCAAACCTGCGGTTGGTGCCGCAACAGAACCTTCGTGCTTGGCGTAAACCGTTTGGTAACGGGTTAAATCCACTTCGTCAGAATTGCGATGCAGATAAGGCGGAATAGGCATCATGCCTGCTTTATCTAATATCTCTGCAAAGGTTAAGTGTTCAGGCTGCCAGTTAAATTCCACAACAAATGTATCGCTGTTGCGGTCAATAATTTCTGCGCTCAGCTCAAAATTCTGCACCTGCTTTTTCAGCACTTTCTCTTTCCACTTGCTTGCACGGCCTACTAAACATTTCCAACGATTTTTTTTTATCCGGCTCATTACACTCGCCATTTCGGCATTCGCCTCCTGTGGCTCTAAACAGAAAACTTCCACTCTCCCTCCGTTGGCATTTTCAAAAAACAAACGCGCATGAATCACCTTGGTGTTATTAAACACCAACAGCGAATCCTCAGGAAGGAAATCGGCTATGTTTTTATAAACGCTTTCAGTTATTGTTCCCTTTTGATAAATAAGCAGCTTACTCGAATCGCGTTCTTGTAAAGGATAATGTGCAATCTTATCTTCCGGTAATGTGTAAGTGTAATCACTGATGTGAATTTTGTGCGGATACATGGTGCAAAAAAAGCAAGTTTTAAAATGCAACGCGCCATTTTCCTTCTTTGTAACATGAAAAACCTTCAAACATTAATTATCATTAATGCCTCCAATGAAGAAGCAAGTAGCATACTCATCGAAGTTCATTTGCAAAGGTTCGTGCTAACCATCAAATGATTCATCCCGAAAGACTTCGGTGAATCAAATCGTTCAAGCTATGGTTTTATCCCGCCATTTATTCTTTCTATCCCTTTAAAAAGGGTTTTCGTCATGCTCTCTGTTTATGGTTAGAGGGCCTGCCTATGTTTACCCCGCAAAACAAAAACAATATGAAAAATGCATGTGTAATAACTGCTGTTCTGTTTAGCCTTCTTTCAGGCTTCAGTTCTTGTAAAAAGGATAAACTCAGCAACATTGGTGTAACCGAGAAGTTCGACATCACTTCGGCCAACACAGGAACCACTTATACCATGACAGTGTTTTATCCCGATAAGCAATTTCCGGCCGCACCGGTTCCGGTAGTATACGTACTGGATGGTTTTTGGTGGAGCAATATGTCGGCAGAGTTAATCAGCGATTTGAGCAGAAGCGGCAAAATACCCAAGTGCCTTATGGTTTCGCTCGATTACAAAAATGGCGATGGCATTTATGCGCGCAGTACTGATTTGAATTATCCGGGCGAAGGGGTGCAAGGTACCCCCGCAGCCGATAAATTTTTCGCGTTTCTTAAGTGGGAGCTACTGCCCCGGGTGCAAGCCACTTATGCCTGCGACACCAGCCGGCAAATTCTATTCGGGCATTCATTAGCCGGTGAATTTGTTCTGTATTCTATGTTAGATAATGCCTCGAATCCGTTGTTCAGAAAATGCATTACCGCCAGTTGCAGCATGGGGTTAGGAGTAGACAACTATGTGTTTGGCTTAGAGCGTAAGGCGGCTGCCCAGGTAAGCGATTTACCGGTTACCCTATACTTAGGTGTAGGCAAGTATGTGGGCAGTGCTACCATTTTACATCAAGAGTTTTACAACCGCATTAAGGGCAGAGGTTATCCGGGCTTTAAGGCAGGGTTTAGTATTTACCCCGAGCAGCACGGCACCGATGCGTATCCCACTTTCAGAGACGGCATACAATTTATGTTCAACAATTAAAAAAGAAAGCAACATGAAAGGACTGATTTTAATATTGTTCTCCTTGGCTTTAATGGCACAAAAACCCGTAAAGACATTTGAAAAGATAAATCCGAAGTGGACGGTTCAGGTCGGCTTTTGCCTCCCCGAGTTTTATAACCTGGGGGATGAATTAAACGGCAATTATTATCCGTTAAGCAAAAACTGGGTACGCCTGGGCCCCGCAGTGCAGTTCAATAATTTCTACATCGTGCAAAAGGAATGGTTCCCGAGCAATAATGTAGAGAAATCTACTTCGGCCGAGGTAAGGTTAAATGCTCTTTTCAATGTGGAGTTTATTCCCTTTAAAAAAAGCTCCTTCTATGTAGGCTTAGCTCCCTATCTGGGCTATCAGGTGCTTAACAACCGGGGAACTCTGAAGAACACAAAAGAGCAGATGGACTTAGCTTGGAACTATCCCTTTAGTACATTCGATTTCGGGACGCGTTATAAACTGGGCGGTTTTTTCGGCAAAAAGCAGCAATACGGAATGGAAACTGCTTTACAAATGAGCAACAGAGGCATAGCCGACTCCAATCCTTTAAGTAAATTTTTTAACGTTGGCTTACCCGGCTATAAGGCTTATGTTTCCGTTAGCTTTGTGTATAGAATTAAGTAAACCCCAAAATTTTTAAAGAACCAAATGAGCAGCGAATTGCTTATAAAACTTTTGAAAAAGCGTTTGGCGTTACACGTGCTTTTTTGGTTGGTGTTTGCTTTTGCCTTTAGTTTAGGGTGGGTAGGCGGTGGTTTTTCGTGGCGGTATATTTTTATAAACTACGTTGGTAATCTCATAGTTTACCTGGTTTACATCTATGCCACACTTTATGTTGTCTACGGTTATTTTGTCCCTCGTAAACAATACGCTTTTTCCCTGCTTAGTTTTATTGTTTTGCTTTTATGTGCCACACAAGGTAGCGCCTGGCTCTACAATGTTTCTAACCCGGAAGGGAAAGTAATTTCACTTCGGAACTTTGTTCCGTTCTTCATTTTTCTGGGAGCTTTTACGGTGGCATTAAAAATTGCACGGAATGCTTATTTAAACTTGCAGAAAGAGATAGAGCTGAAGCAGGACCTGATAAATCAGAAAGAATATTTTCTGCGCTCGCAAATACACCCCCACTTTTTATTTAATACGCTCAACAATTTTTACGGACTGGCTTTGGAAAAGTCGGATGAGCTACCGGGTTTAATGATTCGGCTTTCGAACATTCTTCGGCATCAGATTTACAATTCAGAATCAAGCTACATTTTGCTGGAGAAAGAAATCAACTACCTCAAAGACTATATCGAGTTGGAAAAGATTCGCCATGCAGAAAACCTTTCTTTTAATTTTTCATTCCCGGAAACCATACCCCATAATCTGTTTATCATTCCATCGGTGCTGATAGTATTTTTCGAGAATGCATTTAAACACAGCAATAATGTCTCAAGTCAGTTGGTGGAAATTTCCGGTTATTTGGCTATTGAGGAAAGCGGGATGAGATTTTTTTTAGAAAATTCTTTTCCGGATAAAGCATTCCCCAATTACGAAAAAGACAGCGGTTTAGGGTTGGCAAACGTAAAGAAACGATTAGCGCTTTGGGGGAAAGAAAATTATAAGCTAACTACTGAAAAAGCAAACGGAAAATTTTCCATTTCCTTAATTATGAAGTTGAAAAAGCAATGAGCAAGTTCAGTGTATTGATTGTAGATGACGAGCCCATACAGCGAAAAATTATGCGCGAATATTGCATACAATCGCGCTTTTTCGAAAACATCTCGGAAGCCAAAGATGGGGTGGAAGCCTTGGGGCTGCTACATCAAACCACCTATGATTTATTGTTGCTTGATATAAATATGCCTTTATTCTCAGGGCTTAGTTTGGCAAAGGCCATAAAGCCGGCTACCAAAGTAATTTTTGTAACAGCCTATGCTGAGCATGCCGTTGAAGCTTTTGATTTGAATGCGATAGACTATTTACTAAAGCCGGTTTCGTTTGAACGATTTGTAAGAGCAATTCAGAAATTAACTCCTGATACTAATGCGGGAATACCGGATAGCAAAAGCTTTGTTTCTGTTAAGCAGGGTAAGAAAACGCTGAAAATAAATGTAGAAGACATATTGTATTGCGAGGCGAAAGGGAATAACACCTGCATTTTTCTTACAGACAATACTCACCTTAATATTTATTCTCCTCTAACAAAGCTGCTGGCTGAGTTGCCTGAAGGCCTCTTTACTCAGGTGCATCGTGCCTATGTAGTAAACAACCGAAAGGTAAAAGCGGTAGAGAATAGTTTGTTACACGTAGGCAACATTACCATTCCGGTAGGCGGAAATTTTAAAGACAACTTGCAAAAGTTTGTGTGAAACATTACAGCCGGTTTAATAAAAGCAGATAAAGCTGCTATTCATCGCCTTATCCTGAATTCTGTATTTCTGCGTGCCAGGCGTATAAACTTAGCGTTGTATGAAGGCTTATGTAAAAACTATTTCAGAGCCTGAACATTCGGCACAACCCATCACCTAAAACAAATGCGAAAACAAACCATCGCGCAGCTTAGGTTCAAACCAGGTGCTTTTGGGTGGCATTACGTTACCGCTGTCGGCAATATCCATCAGTTGTTTTAAGGAAACGGGATACAGGGCAAAGGCCACGGCCATTTCACCGCTATCTACCCTGCGTTGCAGTTCTTTTAACCCACGTATGCCGCCTACAAAATCAATGCGCTTATCGGTGCGCGGGTCGTTAATGCCCAGTAAGGGCTGCAATACATTCTCCTGCAAAATGGTTACATCTAAAATGCCAATGGGGTCGGCCTTTACTATTTCGGGTTTAGCGGTAAGCGTGTACCAGTTACCCGCCAAATACATTTCAAACTCATGTATTGATTTCGGATTTCGGATTTCAGATTTGGGACTTGAAACTTCAAACTTCTCTTTTACTTTGATTAAGAAGTCCTGCTCGCTCCATCCATTCAAACCCTTCACCACGCGGTTGTAATCCATAATCTGCAACTGGTCATCTGGAAAAAGAACCGATAGGAAGAAGTTGTAATCTTCCGTGCCATCGTGGTCGGGGTTTTGCTCGCGCATCTTCTTCCCCACTTTTGCAGCAGAGGCGGTGCGGTGGTGCCCATCGGCAATGTAGGTGTAAGGTATTTGTGTTTTAAATATCTCCACCAGTTCCTCTATCTGTACACGGTCGCGTATTACCCAGGCGCGGTGGTGTATGCCATCGTTCGAAAGCACATTATACACCGGATCGTTCTTGGCTATTACATCATCCACTATTTCATCTACCGAAACATTTTTAGGATAGGTAAGGAAGATGGGGCCTACGTGCGCCATCAGTGTTTCCATGTGGCGGATGCGGTCTTTCTCTTTTTCGGGGCGGGTAAACTCGTGCTTCTTTATTACATCGGTAAAGTAATCTTCCACACTGCTGCAGGCCACTAAGCCAATCTGCTTGCGGCCGTCCATGGTTTGTTCATATATATATAAGAAAGGGTACGCATCCTGAAACAGAACACCCTGGTCAATCATGCCATAAAAATTATCGCGGGCTTTATCGTAAACAGCCTGCGAATGTTCGTCCACTCCTTCCGGGAAATCAATCTCGGCACGGCTTACATGCAAAAACGATTTCGGGTTGCCTTCCGCCATTTTGCGGGCTTCTTGTGTATTCATTACATCATACGGCAGCGCTGAAACTTCTACTGCGTATTCGGGTTTGGGGCGCACGGCCTCAAAGGGTTTTATAATTGCCATGGGGTACGTAATTAGTAAGGCAAACTTCACAAAACTTTCGGGAAACAAAACTCAGTCTATGAACAAGGCCGCGGCAATAGCATCGGCAAAAAACTTTCCTTCTTCGGTTAAGGTAAGTGTTCCGTCTATATATATATAGTGCGCAGGGTCAATTTGCTTCAGACTGTTTTGTATTACACTGCCAACTGCCAACTGCCAACTATCAACTTTTACTCCCCACTTCGTCCGCAGCCCTGTCATTATCTGTTCGTTCACTATTTGCGCGGGAGTCAGTATCTCTTCTTCGTAAGGCTGCAGGTTCTTTTCTATACTGTTAATGTAGTTGATGTTGTTGGCTACGTTCCACCTGCGGCTTACTTTATTATACGAATGTGCCGAAGGCCCCAGGCCCAAATACTTTTTGCCAAACCAGTAGTTGGAGTTATGAATGGCGTGCCTGCCCGGCTTGGCAAAGTTCGATATCTCGTATTGCTCGTAACCATGCGCTTTCATCTGTTGCATCAATATGCGAAACTGCGCAGCCGACTGCGCTTCGTTTACCGGCAATGCTTTCTTCTTTCTAATCTTTTGGTCCAGGTTGGTTCTGGGCTCTACTGTAAGTGCATACGATGATATATGCGGCACGCTCAATGAAAAAGCCGTATCCAAATTCTTGAGCCAATGCTCATCGTTCATGGTGGGGGTGCCGTAAATCAAATCAATGGTTATGTTGTCAAAGCCTGCATCCTGCACGCGCTTTACCGAAGCAAGCGCTTCCTCCGAGTTATGTGCACGGTTCATGTATTTCAAATCTTCATCAAAGAAAGATTGAATACCTATGGAGAAACGATTCAAGCCAAACGGTTGCAGCGTTCGAAGTTCATTTACTTTTTCTGCCGAAAGGTCATCGGGGTTAGCCTCTATGGTAAACTCCTGCAAGGTGCTTAAATCATACATCGATTGAAGTTTATCAATCAAAAATCTAAAATCATCAATCAGCAATAATGTTGGTGTGCCTCCGCCAAAGTAGATGGTTTCAAGCGGTTCACCGGCTAAGTAATCTTTCGTCAGCTCAATTTCCTTCAGTAACGCGCCAATAAACTTCCTTTTATTACCGGTTGAAACCGAAAAGTAGAAGTTGCAGTAATTGCACGCCTGCTTACAAAAAGGAATATGGATATAGATACCTGCCACGGCAGCGAAAGTAAAATTTGACTTGGTGATTGGCGTTATCTTTACTTTCGTTTCATGCGCAAAGCGGTTTTGCTCTTGTTGGTTTTAGTTAGTGCCTTGGCTTATAGCCAAAGCAATTGCACTTTCCGTATTACCGCCCTCGATAAAGCGCCTGAGTTTTTTACAAAGAAGTTCGCTTACAAGCCTTCGTTTAAAGATTCTGCACAGGCGGCTAAAGAACTTCCATACATCCTCAACAAGCTAAAGCAAAGCGGTTACCTGGCTGTTTCGGTAGATAGCACCACAGCCGACAGTAGTTCTATACATATATATATGTATGTAGGCGAACCGGCAGATAAGCTGATTATTCAAAACGGCAATGTCCCGGATAATACGTTGGGTGCTGCGGGTGTCCGCAATATGTTGGGTAAGCCAATAAGTATTTCGGCTGTTGAGTTATTGAAGGAGAAGATTATCCGCGATTGCGAAAACCGGGGCTATCCTTTTGTTACTGTTTGGTTAGATAGCTTTTACCGGAGCGGGGCATACACGGCTACTAAAGTGTATTTGCAAAAGAACGACCTGATAGTTATTGATACCATCCGGATTTTTGGCAAAACGAAAGTGAAGCGCGTATTCCTGAAAAATTATTTGGGATTGAAGAAGGGCAAGCCTTACAATGAAGCGAACGTAGCTAAGATTATGCAGCGCTTGCGCGAGTTGCAATTTGTAGAGCCTATTCAATCGCACACGGTGGAGTTCTCTAATGGCAAAGCAGCCGTCAACTTATATTTAAAAGACAGAAAGGCGAGCCAGTTCAACGGATTGATTGGTTTCCTTCCCGGAAGTTCCGGGCAAAAGCTTTTAGTAACAGGCGAAGCGCGCATACATCTTTTTAGTCCGTTTGGCGTAGGAGAGGAGTTTTTTTTAGAGTGGCAAAAGCTGCAACCGAAAACACAAAGGTTAGAAGTGCGCTTTGCGTATCCTTACCTAGTTGGCCTGCCTTTAGGTATCAGTGCCCGCTTCGAGTTGTACAAGCGCGATACTACTTACCTCGATTTAAATGGCGACTACGGAATACAGTATCAGATAATAGGAAGTAACTACTTGAAAGCATCCCTTCGTCAGCAAACCACCATTATGCTGAACGTGGATACGGCATTTATTAAAGCAGCACGCAGGCTTCCGAAAAATCTCGACATCAGTTCCAATGAATTTGCGCTGGAATACTTTCTCCAACATTTGAACTACCGCTTCAACCCTGTTTCCGGTTATGTATTAAGGGTAAATGCATCGGCCGGTGTTAAGCAAATTAAAAAGAACAATGGCATCATTGGTTTATACGATGAACTGACCGGAGGCAACTTTGCTTTCTTGTATGATACTACCCGAATGAAAACGTTTCAGTTCCGTATAGGCTTATCAATAGATAAGTACTGGAAGCTGGCGGAAAGGCATACCATTAAAACCTCCTTCAACGGAGCATACTTCTTTAGCCGCAATGTTTTGGAGAACGAAAAGTACCGATTAGGCGGAGTAAACTCTCTGCGCGGCTTCGATGACCAGTCTATTTTTACGCCTTTCTATATCATGGCTAATGTCGAATACCGTTTTCTGCTTTCTAAAAACTCATACTTTAGTGCCTTCTTCAATTCAGCTATGGTAGAAGACACAAGAGCAGGTAAAGGCCCTTTCGATTTCCCGTATGGCTTTGGTGCAGGCGCTGCTATCGAAACTAAAATCGGGTTGTTCGGCATTACATATGCCATGGGCACGCAGCTCGATAACAAGATTACTTTCCGGTCGGCTAAAATTCATTTCGGTTACGTAAACTATTTTTAGTTGAGGCTTCTATTGCTTTCTTTCTTTCTTCTTTTTGTTGTTACCACTGCACAATCGCAAACGGTCGATACACTGGCCATACATCAAATAGACTCTATTTATCCAGTACAACATGCAGCCGATAGCGCTTTGCTTTCGCGTTATGTGCATTTGGCGAAATACACATCTGTGCTTTTTACGACTGTAGGTAAGTGCGTTGCATATGATGTGCAACAGATAAAGTACAGCAAGGACAACGCAACGGTTTTTATTGTTCTTGCTCTTTTGTTGGTGTTGCTCACCTATGTAAAGGCTGCCTTTGAAAAAGATGTGGAAGAACTGCTGCAGTCTTTCGGCAACAAGAATATCGCTATGCAGCTATTCCGTACTCAATATAGCGAACTAAATATTTCTTCTGTTATACTTCACATCAATTTTATTTTAGTGATGGGCATGTTTGTGCGTTTTGCTTTAGTGCATTATTACGGTGTTGCATCATTAGAAAACATTTCTTCGATACTTTTTCTTGTCTTTTTATTCACATTTTTTTATCTCGCTAAAATCGTTGCAGTAAAAGCATTAGGTGTAGTGTTTGAAGTATCAGAGATAAGCAATGAGTATGTTTATCATTTTACGATAGCGTGTAAAACATTAGGATTGGCGCTGCTTCCAGCGCTATTTATTTTTTATGTAGCACCTTCATACTTCTTTAATTTTGTTTTCATCTTATGCGTCATTTGTGTTTTAGTGTTTATGATGGTGTTCGTTTTGCGAGGGTTATCCACAGGATATAAATTGATGTACAGGAGTGTGTATCACTTTTTTATTTACGTTTGTGTAGTAGAGATATCACCGATATTTCTATTATTTAAATTGTTAACCAAAACAGTTGTTTAACCATGGCAACAAAAAAGAAGGCAGCTAAAAAAGCAGCTAAGAAGCCAGCCAAAAAAGCGGCTAAAAAAGTCGCTAAA
This sequence comes from uncultured Chitinophaga sp., assembly GCA_964563185.1. Classification (GTDB taxonomy): domain Bacteria; phylum Bacteroidota; class Bacteroidia; order Chitinophagales; family LD1; genus Bog-950. Next base: position 9,773 of record CAZLXD010000022.1, on the reverse strand, counting down.
AAGGCAGCTAAGAAAGTGGCAAAAAAAAAGTAAGCTCTAAAGCTTCTTTTAAAAAGCCGTCTGTTCGAAAAGCAACTTCAAGGAAGATTGCGAAGAGCAGCAAAACATCCAACAGTAGCAGCGCTCTCAGTAAAAAGGCTGATGTGATATCACCTGAAAAGAGCGCTGCTTCTTTCATTAAAGGGGTTGCCGTAACTACTACGCCTCCTTCCAAGCCGCAAGTTATTATACCGCAAAAGCCTGAAATAAATTTTGCGGAGTTACTCTCTAAAGATCTTAAAACAAAAGTAAAGAATGTGTTGGTGGCACAGAACGCACCTGAGGGGCCTCGTTCACCATATTTTGATTTGCAGGCGAAATATAAATTGAAATTCACCTTTGAGCCATTTATAACAGTGGAAGGTGTAGCCGGAAAAGATTTTAGAAAACAACGTCTTACGTTAAACGACTTCAGTGGAATAATTTTTACCAGCCGTAACTCAATAGATCATTTTTTTCGCATATGTGACGAGCTTCGTGTAAAAATGAGTCAAGAGACAAAATTCTTTTGTACTTCTGAAGCTATTGCCCTTTATCTTCAGAAATACACACAGTACCGAAAGCGTAAAGTATTCTTTGGTGATATGAATAACAACAAAGAGTTGCGTATGCTTTTGATAAAGCATAAAGACGCTACACGGTTTCTTTATATATGTGGAGAAGTCCGTAAGGATGAAATCCCTTCATTTATGTCAGCCAACGGATTTAATTATTCAGAAGGCGTTATGTATAGGACTGTTGCCAAAGACCTCAGGCATATTGACATTACAAAGTATGACATGTTGATTTTATTCAGCCCAACGGGGATACATTCCCTGCTGCATAATTTTCCAAAATTTCGACAAGAGAATTTGCGAATAGCAGCTTACGGAAAAACAACATCTCAAGCAGTTATTGACACCAAGTTGAAGTTGCACATTATGGCTCCTCTGCCTCATGCGCCCACTATTATCACTGCTCTTGAAAATTATTTAAAAGAGTCTAACCGATAAGCGGGTTTCAGTATTTTCAGTTGCTTTACTATTTTCAAATTATGAATTTGAAAAGCAACGTAGTTGCTTGTTTTGCTTCTCTGTTGATTTTTGGCGTAACATCTGCACAGTCCGAGCCGCAGTTTACGCAGCATATGTATAATCGCTATCTGTTTAATCCGGCATATGCTGGGGCTAACGATGCCATTGAGTTTTCTTTTCTCCATAGAAGTCAGTACGTAGGGTTATCATCAACATTTGTTGCCACACAAGCATTTAATTTCAGTGCACCAATTGCGGTTGCAAGTTCCGGCATGGGGTTTAATGTCATAAACGACCTTATTGGTTATCAGCGCTCAACTGCCATTAATCTGAATTATAACTACCGTAAGAAGTTTAATTGGGGAAACATGGCAATTGGCATTGGGGCAGGTGTGATTCAAACTTCTCTTGATGGGAATAAACTACGCACCCCCGAAGGAGATTATAGTGGCAGTGTAAATCATAACGATGAAATTTTGCCAGTCAACAGGCAAAATGGAATTGCTCCGGATTTTTCGTTTGGGGTTTACTTTAATAATATGCGGTATTATGCCGGAGTGGCTATAAATCATATCCTGTTTACCGATGCAAGTATTACATCAGCAAGCGGAAACAAGACAAAGTTGACTTATTCCCGCAACTTATTCTTTGGCGGAGGATACAACTTTAGAGTAAATAATAAGCTACAGATAATGCCAAGTGTACTTGTGAAAACAGATTTAGTAAAGGCGCAGGGAGATGTGTCTCTGAACTTAACTATCATAGACAATATCCTGACCGGGATTTCGTTTAGAGGATATACTAAAAAAGCAATAGATGCATTAGCTTTCGTTTTGGGGTTTAGGTACAAAGGCTTTCAATTAGTATATTCGTATGATGCGAACGTTTCGTATCTCAAGCAGTTCAATACAGGTTCGCATGAAGTGAGTTTGAGTTACAGATATCCAATGAAAAAGAAAGAAGTGCGTGGTTATTTTTATCACAACCCAAGATTTAGCAGGTAGGCTGTGGAAAATCGAAACAAACCACATGTGAAATCGTAATTAACAGACGGATTACTTATTTTTTTTCAAAAATTTTTGAAAAATCAAAAACTGATTATATTTACGCTCTTCAAAAAACGGGGAAAAACTATCAAAACAAAGAACATGAAAAACTTAAAAGGTCTTCTCTACAAAGCTGCATTTGCAATGGTGCTATTTATTGCCGGCTGTAAGGGCGGCTATAATGGTCAGCTTTTGGGTGAAATGGACAGACCCAGATGGAATCCTATTACTCCTTACGGAATGGTTTTTATTCCTTCAGGTGTCTTGCACATTGGTCCCAGCGATCAGGATGTGAATTATAGCTACCAGGCTCGCTCAAAGCAAGTGTCAATAGTTGGTTTCTATATGGATGACACAGAAATTACAAATAATGAGTATCGTCAATTTATTAACTGGGTGCGCGATTCTGTTGCACACAAAATGGTTGGTGATGTTGCCACGGACGATGATGGCAATGAAGTGATTGACTGGAATAAAAAAATTGAGTGGGGCGGAAAGAACAAAAACGAAGCCCTTGAAGACATCTATCTTCCTACAGAAGAAAGAATTTGGGGAAGAAAAGAACTTGCCCTTAGCAAGTTGAAGTATGATTATGAGTGGTTTGATTACAAAGCCGCTTCTATGACAAAGAACAGAGGAAAGTCAAGAACTAGTTTCATTCACAAAGAATCTTGCGATGTATACCCTGATACACTGGTTTGGGTAAGAGACTTCTCTTATTCATACAACGAACCTATGACAAGAAATTATTTCTGGCATCCTGCATTTGACGACTATCCGGTAGTTGGTGTTACTTGGCATCAGGCAAATGCTTTCTCATACTGGAGGACCAGACTTTGGGAAGATTATAAAACCCCACGTGGAGAGCCTTTAATGGATATTTTCCGTTTACCAACAGAGCATGAGTGGGAATATGCCGCTCGCGGAGGAAAGAAGCAATCTCCATTCCCATGGGGAGGTCCTTATGTTAGAAATACAAAAGGTTGTATTCTTGCCAATTTCAAGCCAGGCAGAGGAAATTATCCTGAAGATGGAGGCTTTTACACAGTTCGTGCAGATGCTTACTGGCCTAATGATTACGGTTTATATTGTATGGCCGGAAACGTGGCAGAGTGGACTTCATCTGCTTTCTTTGAGAATTCATATTCTTTCGTACATGATTTGAATCCGGATATTCGTTATGATGCAGAGCAATCAGAGCCCGAAGCGATGAAGCGCAAGGTTATAAGAGGTGGCTCATGGAAGGATATCGGCTATTATATCGAGAACGGAACCCGTCACTGGGAGTACGGTGATTCGGCAAAATCATACGTAGGTTTCAGATGTATTACTACTTTCCTCGGAAGAGATATCACTGACAACTAACAGAGTGTCGCATTTTTATAATTTACTTGTAAGTCTTTAATTATATCAGACCCTATAATTCTTATTGTTTAAACCCAAAAACTAAAAACAAAACAAACTATGGCAGCAAAGTCGCATCCATTAATGACCCCAAAAGCAAGAGTAATTCTTAACTATGCTTACTCTTTTGGTGCAGCGATTGTAATCGCAGGAGCTCTTTTCAAAATTATGCACTGGAAAGGTGCTGACATCATGCTAATAACAGGTATGACAACAGAGGTTCTTATCTTCATCATCTCAGGTTTTGAACCTCAGTTTGTTGAACAACACTATGAGTGGGAAAGAGTTTACCCGGAGTTGGCAGCAGATGCACCCGCAAAGGGAGGAAAACCACTTACACAGCAGTTAGACAAAATGCTTAGCGATGCTAAAGTAGGTCCGGAATTGATTAACAGTTTAGGTAAGGGTTTTAATACGCTTGGCGAAAGCGTAAGTAAGTTGAATGACTTGACTGAAGCAAGTGTTGCTGCAAATGACTTTTCTAAGAGTGCTAAAACTGCAGCAGGCCAAATAACTTCATTTGCTCAGGCAGCTGCTACTGCTACTTCGGCAGTAGGACAAATTGGTGCAGGTGCCGAACATACTAAAGTTTACCATGAGCAGGTACAATCAATGGTTAAAAATCTTTCCCAACTAAACGCTATTTATGAGCTTGAACTTCAAGATTCAAATAACCATTTGAAGGCAATGAATAAATTCTTTGGCAATCTGAATGCAGCAGCTCAGGCTCTTTCGGAAACAGCGAACGATGCTACAAAATACAAGGAAGAATTAGGTAAGTTGAATAAGAACCTGGCTTCATTGAATCAGGTTTACGGCAACATGCTTTCTGCTATGAAAGCAGTTTAGTTTTTAGTGAATTATTCTTCTAACCCAAAAACAGAAAACTAAGCAATGGCTGGTGGAAAATTAACCCCAAGGCAGAAGATGATTAACATGATGTATCTCGTGTTGACAGCCCTTCTTGCTTTGAACGTATCAACAGAAGTATTGAATGCCTTCCGATTGGTGAATGAAGGCCTTCAATCTTCCAACTCATCACTCAGTGGCAAGAATGATGGTATTTACAAGGCATTCGAAAAGCAAATGCAGCAAGATGCCGGAAAGGCAAAAGCTTACTATGATAAGGCCATGCAGGCTCAGAAGCTAGCCAAAGAGCTAAACAATCTTTTACAATCATACAAAGACACTTTAATTGCGGAGGCGAAGGGCTTAAACCCGGAAACTGGCGAAATTGAAGAAAGGGACAACATTGATATAGCAACAAGAATTTTAGTAGAAGAACGAAGCAAAACCAAAGATGGTAAGCAAAAGGGGAAAGATTTGCAAGACCGTATCAATAAAACTAGAGCCGATTTGTTGGCTTTGTTGGATGATAAAGACAGGGCGAATTTTAAGTTGCCTTTGAATGCTGAGGATATTAAAACAAAGCCAGGGGAGGACAAAAAGACTTGGGAGTTTGCAACTTTTAATCACGTACCCGTAACGGCTGCAGTAACTATTCTTACCAAGTTCCAGAATGACGTAGTTAGCTCTGAAGGTGCTGTGATTGAATATCTGATTAAGAAGATTGGAGAAACGGACTTTAAATTTGATGCGCTTGCTGCTAAAATTATTGCTCCTTCAAGCTACATTATGCAAGGGCAATCTTATAAGGCAGACATCTTCTTAGCCGCGTTTAATTCTACTCAGCAACCCGAGGTTTTTTTAGGATCTTTGTCTGGTTTTAAGAGAAATCCTGATGGATCTTATGACAAAGTTGATTCAGAAAATCCTCTTCCTGGTGGCTATAGCGAGGGCGGGATATTGAAGACAGAGGGCGGTATGGCTAAACTGGAACAGGGTGCCGGTGGTGTAGGGGAAAGAAAATATACCGGTATTATTCGCGTTAAGAATCCGGTAGGCGGTTATACTTTCTATCCTTTCGAGGGTGGTTACCAAGTAGCTGCTAAGGCAGTGGTGGTATCTCCTACAAAGATGAATGTTCTTTATATCGGTGTTGAGAATCCTATGAAGATTTCAGTTCCGGGTGTTGGTCAGAATGATGTTCAGGCAAGATTGGACGGAGCAGGTTCACTTACAAAGAGTCCTGATGGATCTTATGTAGCTACTGTAACTGCAGTAGGTAAGTGTAAAATTGCTGTTTCGGCCAAAATTGATGGCAAAGTACAACCGATGGGTGAAGAGGAGTTCCGTATTAAGCGTATTCCTGACCCAATACCTACTTTAGGTGGTAAGTTGAGAGGAGGGAATACACAGCCCGGTTCTATTAAGGCACAGAGCGGTGTAGTTGCTTTACTTGAAAACTTCGACTTTGAAGCACGCTTTAATGTAGTGAGCTACCAAATGGTATTCTCATCAAAAGGCGAAATCTTCAAAACCGAAATTCAAGGCCCTCTGTTTAATGCACAGGCTAAGAGTTTCCTTGACCGTGCTAAGCCAAAGGATATTATCTTTATTGATGAAATTAAAGTTGTAGGACCTGATAAGCAGCCTCGTAAGCTGGGTCAGATTGCCTTCCAGATTATCTAAAACAGAGAAACCATGATTAAGTCAGG
>CAZLXD010000022.1:0-3703 GCA_964563185.1 uncultured Chitinophaga sp. | reverse complement strand
AAGTCAGGTAAGATTGTAATTGGAGCCGCTCTTCTGTTTGCAGGTTCGGTTTTTGCTCAGGAACCATTAGATGGTGCCTGGTTGAAGACAACCACCAAAGAGAAAGAGGTTATTCCCTATGACTACATCCGCGAAGCGGACGTATTCTGGGCAAAGCGTGTATGGAGAATGATTGACGTTCGTGAGAAAATGAACTTACCGTTCAAGTATCCACAGGAGCCGTTGATTGAGATTTTGCATACTGCTGCCAAGAACGGAGAGTTAACGGTGTATGACCCTGCAGTAGTTGATGCCGACCAGTTTAAGCAGGTAATGAGCATTGACGATGTAAAGAAACTGGGAACCCGTATAGATACGGTTATGCAGATTAACCCGATTACCTTGGAAGAAGAGCAGGTAATTCAGAAGAACGACCTTACCTGGGAAAAAATCGTGAAATATCGTGTGAAGGAAGACTGGTTCTTTGATGAAGAAACTTCTACCATGATGGTTCGCGTTATCGGAATAGCTCCAATTATGGAGGACTACGATGCATCGGGTAACTATCGTGGAGACATGACTATGTATTGGATTTATTATCCTGATTTGCGTCCAATCATCGCTAAGTACGAAGTATTTAATCCGAAGAATGATGCGGTAAGAATGAGTTGGGAAGATTTGTTTGAAGCCCGCTTGTTTGAAAGCTACATTTACAAGGAAAGCAACGTATATGACAGAAACATTCAGGAATACGCAACCGGTATGGATGCGTTACTGGAGAGTGACAAGGTTAAATACGAGATGTTTAACTACGAGCACGATCTTTGGAACTACTAGGATAAGTTCAACGATAACAGAAAGGGCAAACCAAACGGTTTGCCCTTTTTTATTTCCTGCCGGTTTTGTTTTGGAGGCGGCACATTTGATTAGAACGAAATGTATGGATTAGATATTTCGCTATAGCAGGGCTAAATGGTTTATCTGTTGAAATAAGTTCTGCTTCGCAATTTTTGAATTTTCAATGGCGTTGAAAGGGAAAGATTACTTCACTTAAAACCTTTTAACCATGAATAATGCAAAGCTGACTCCCCGGCAGAAGATGATTAACATGCTGTATTTAGTGCTTACAGCCATCCTTGCCCTGAATGTATCGAACGAAGTGTTGGATGCTTTTAAAAATGTAAATGACAGTATTGGCAAATCGAACCTGAGTGTGAAGCAGAAGAACGAGAGCACCTATACCGAGTTTGCAAAGCAGTTTGCCATTGATTCGGCTAAGGCAAAGGTGGCGTATGAGCAGGCTAAGCAGGCCCGTTTGCTTTCACAGAAGTTGTATGGATTGCTGGAGGCCTATAAGCAAGCCATGATAACTGAGGCCGGTGGAATTGATAAGGAGACCGGAAAAATTCTCCGCGATGATAACATTGATATTTCCACCCGCCTGTTTGTGGAGAATAACGGCAGCAAAGGCAAGCAGCTGAAGAAGGAGATAGAGAGCACCCGCGGGCAATTGCTGGCGCTGATAGCCGATGAAAACGAGCGGAAGAAAACAGCGGAAGGCCTGGCACTTAAGCTGGAGCTACCCAGAGATGGTAAGGCCTGGGAGTTTGCCACCTTTAACCACGTGCCGGTGGTGGCAGCGGTAACCACGCTTACCAAGTACCAAAACGATGTGCTGAATGCCGAGAACCACATAGTGGAATCGCTTTACAATTCGGTGTATGCCAATACAGAGAAAGTGGACCGTATGATGGCAATGGTTAACTCCCCTTCATCGTTTGTGTTGCAGGGCGAGGCTTACCGGGCCGATGTGCTGGTGGCAGCCTCCAGTTCAACGCTGGAGCCGGAGGTGTTCCTCGGTTCGTTTACTTCCGATGTAAAGAAGGATACTGGCGGTGGCTATATCACTATTGTTTCGGCATCGGATAAGTTGCCGTTGAACAATGCGGTAAAGGTGAATACTGAAGGCGGGCTGGGTAAACTGCAATTAGGCGCTTCTTCTACCGGAAATAAAAAATATACAGGCGTGGTGCGGGTAAAGAGTGCGAGTGGCGAATACAAGTTCTTCCCCTTTGATGGCGAATATCAGGTGGCGCCTAAAACCGCGGTTATTTCCCCCACCATGATGAACGTGATGTATATCGGGTTGAATAATCCTTTGCAGGTAAGTGCTCCCGGCTTTTCGCAAAGCGACATTACTGCCAGTATTATCAACGGAGCATTAACCAAGAGTGTTGATGGCAGCTACAATGCTACGTTTACTACTCCGGGCCGCGCAAAGGTAACGGTAAAGGCAAAGGTAAACGGCCGCGAGATGGTGATGGGCGAGCAGGAGTTCCGTATAAAAAATATTCCCAACCCCACAGCTACGCTGGATGGGGTGATGTCGCCCACGAGCGTGAATGTGCCGTTTATGAAATCGAAACGCGGAGTGGTGGCTAAAGTGGAGGGCTTTGAGTATGACGTGCCTTTTCGCGTGCTTTCGTACGTGGTAACCTTCCGGCAAAAGGATGGCAATATTCTGAAGAAGGATAACGATGGGCCGGGCTTTAATGCTACGGTAAAGAGTTGGTTGAATAACATTCAGAAAGGCGAAGCCGTGTTTTTTGATGAGATTATTGTAATGGGTCCCGATATGAAAAAGCGCAAAGTGAACACGCTGGCTTTTAATGTGGTAATGAATTAATCTTTTAGAAAACGTATGGATAAACCAAGGGGGAACATCTCATAAAAAACAAAGAGTATGAAAGCAGGAAAATGGATAACCACTCTGGCGTTGAATGCAGTAGTAATGTGCAGCATGGCGCAAAACACCGAAGAACTTCCCTGGCAGCAAACCAACCGCCACAACATGAAACCGTTGGAGTACGAATACCAGCGCGAGGCTGATGTAATGTGGAGTAAAAACATTTGGCGCGTAATTGATGTGCGGCAAAAAATGAATTTGCCGTTTACTTACCCGCTGTTGCCATTGGCGCAAATTATACACGAAGCGGCCAAAAAGGGAGAGATAACGGCTTACGACCCTGCCGTGGAAAATGCCGACCAGTGCCGAAAGCCCATGACCCGCGATGAGGTGGGCAATGTGGGGGTGCGCAACGATACCGACTGGACCATGAATGTGTTTAACGGAGAAGAAGAGCAGGTGGTGATTAACAACGGCCTAAGCTGGGATAAGATTATTAAGTACCGCGTAAAGGAGGTGTGGTTTTTTGATACGAAGACCAGCACCATGAAAGTGCGCATACTGGCCATTGCGCCCGTAATGGCCGACTACGATGCCAACGGCAACTACCGGGGCGATATGACTATGTATTGGATTCCGTATGCTTCGTTGCGGAACCTGCTGGCCACCAAGGAGGTGTTCAACGCCCAAAACGATTCGCAGCATTACAGTTGGGAAGACTTATTTGAGATGCGATACTTCCAAAGCTACATATACAAGGAAAGCAACGTGTACGACCGTAACATAACCGAATACACGGCCGGTATTGATGCCCAGCTGGAAAGCGAGCGCATTAAGCAGGAGATATTTGAAAAGGAGCACGACCAATGGAATTACTAACAGGAAGGAACATAACGCTACCCGGTATTGCTAACGCCTCCTGCCGCTCCATCCTGCCTTACCCCCTCGAAAAGCCGCATCTCGGCATCATCTCGCTTGGTGACGTCCGGGGGGGGGGGGGGGGGGGGGGGGGGGGGGGGGGGGGGGGGGGGGGGGGGG
>CAZLXD010000021.1:0-26530 GCA_964563185.1 uncultured Chitinophaga sp. | reverse complement strand
AGGCGACCCGGCTCCCAGTATATTAAGCGGCATGCACCAGCAGTATAAAAGCGGCAACCGCGACCTGAACTTTCTTTCCGATTTTTTGAATGCCATGAACAGCGGAGGCGAGAACTACACCGATGTTTTTAAAGAATATCTGGGTAAGCTAAGTGCCAAAGATTTGCAGGACCCTAAGCATAGCAAAACGGTTTTTAGCCTTACCAAAGATGTAAAGTCGGCAGGAATGGATTACGTGCTGAAGAACAAAGATTTTTTGAGCAACCTGTTAGGTGCCGAAACTTACAACACCAAAATAAACCAGATGGCCGCCAAAGCTGCTGACGATGCCTCTAAAACAAAAGATGCCGCCTTGTTTAACGAAGGGCTGAACCTGATTAAGAACAACAAAGCCGATGATGCTGCCGAGAAAACCCTCACTCTTTCTATGGAGTACTATTCGCGCACCAACGACTGGGTGAACTACGATAAAAACGCTTCGGCATATATTAAAAAGTATGCTGCCAAAAACACTGCGGTGCTGAACGATGTGGCCTGGAATTATTACCTGAACATAACCGACAAAATGCTGCTTGCCAAAGCATCGAAATGGGCATACGAGGCGGTGGACCTAAGCAACAAATACACATACAACCTTACCTACGCTTACCTGCTTTATAAGCTCGACAACCTGAAAGAAGCGGAGAAAGCCTGCGATTATGCCATTATACGCGCTACCGAGGAGAACGTGCGCCCCACCTCGGCACAAGCGCTGAAAGATGCCATAAAGAAAACATTGGAGAAGAAGTAAGGAAAGCTTCAACCAACAAAAGTGTAAGCAATATGACCGCCAACAAAATAACCGTGCAGGCCACCGTAGCGGTTTGCTCTGCCAAAGCCTGGCTTTACTTTACCCAACCGCAATATATTCTCCACTGGAACTTCGCCTCGCCCGACTGGCACTGCCCTAAGGCCGAAAACGATTTGCAGGCGGGTGGTAAATTCAGCTACCACATGGCTGCCAAAGACGGCAGTTTCGGTTTCGACTTTGAAGGCACGTACGATGAAGTGATACCGGAGAAGAAGATTGTTTATACCATGAGCGATGGCCGCCAAACCGCGGTAACATTTGAAACCTACGGCAACCAAACCACCGTTACCGAAACCTTTTGATGCTGAAACGGAGAACTCTTTAGACCTACAGCAAAGCGGCAGGCAGGCTATACTCAATAACTTTAAAAGTTATCTAGAACAGGTGTAATACTGCTTTACTCCTCACATCCCTTATCAGCAATTCGCTGATTATCTCCCATTCTGCGCTACATTCGCGCCCGCTATGCATTACCTCTCAGTCGAAAACCTCTCCAAGTCCTTTATTGAAAAGCCCCTGTTTACCGACATTAGCTTTAACATTGAGCAGGGCGATAAAATTGCGCTGGTAGCCAAAAACGGGGCGGGCAAAACATCGCTGTTGCGTGTGCTGGCCGGTAAAGATGTGGCCGACAGCGGCAAGGTGTGGATTAACAGGGAGGTGAATGTTTCTTTCTTGGACCAAAACCCGCAGTTTGAAGAGAACAAAACGGTGTTGGATAATATTCTGAACCACAATCACCCGGTTATAAATACGGTGCGCGAGTATGAAGCGGCACTGGCCCACCACGATGAAGCCAAGATAAGCGACCTGATGTTGAAGATGGACGAAGTGGGTGCCTGGAACTTTGAAAGCAAGGTGAAGGAAATTCTTTCATCGTTGAATATTACCGATTTGGACCAATTAGCCAAATCGCTTTCGGGCGGACAACGCAAGCGGTTGTCGTTGGCGAAGGTGTTGATTGAGATAAGCTTTGGCGAGCGCAATAACTTCCTGATACTCGATGAGCCGACCAACCACCTCGATTTTGAAATGATTGAATGGCTGGCGGAGTTTTTGAGCGATGCTAAAACAACCCTGCTACTGGTATCGCATGACCGCTTTTTTCTGGATGCTGTTTGCAATGAGATTATTGAACTCGAGAATCAGCAGCTATACATACACAAAGGCAACTTTGAAACTTACCTGCAACGCAAAGCCGAGCGCGAGATAAGCGATGCCGCTTCGCTGGATAAGGCGAAGAACATGTACCGCAAAGAACTGGAATGGATGCGCAAGCAGCCCAAGGCCCGCACCACCAAAAGCAAATCGCGTATTGATGCGTTTTACGATGTAGAAGCCACTGCCAACGCCAAGCGTAACGATGATAAGCTGGAGCTGAATGTAAAGATGAGCCGTATTGGCGGTAAGATTCTTGAGCTGAAAAAGGTGTATAAGTGTTTTGGCGAGCGGAAAATTATGCAGGGCTTCGACTATACCTTTAAAAGGGGCGAGCGCATAGGCATCATCGGCAAAAACGGAGTGGGCAAGTCTACTTTCCTCAACGTTATTTTGGGGTTAGAGCCGGCCGATTCGGGTAAGATAAACCCGGGTGAAACCATCGTGTTCGGTTACTTTTCGCAAAAGGGTTTGCAGGTAAAGGAAGATAAGCGCGTAATTGAATATGTGCGCGAAATTGCCGAGCACTTTCCGCTTGCCGATGGTACTAAAGTTTCGGCAGGGCAGTTCTTACAGTTGTTCCAGTTTCCGCCCGAACAACAGTTTACTTACATCAGCAAACTAAGTGGTGGCGAGAAGAAAAGATTGCAATTGATATCGCTGCTGTTTCAAAACCCTAACTTTTTAATACTGGATGAGCCTACCAACGACCTTGACTTAGTAACGCTAAGTGTGTTGGAAGAATTTCTGGAGCAGTATCAGGGCTGCGTTATCATTGTTTCGCACGACCGCTACTTTATGGATAAACTGGTGGATCACCTGTTTGTGTTCGAAGGCGATGGAGTAATTACCGATTTCCCCGGCAACTACACGCAGTGGCGTATGAGCGAAAACAGAAAGATGGCAGAGAGCAGAAACCAGAAGTCGGGAGCAACCGCTGCAAAATCCGAAATCTCAAATCCGAAATCCGAAATCAAATCACCGGTCGCTTCTCCAGCTGTTGCTAAGAAGAAACTATCCTTTAAGGAGAAGAACGAATACGAAAAACTGGGCAAGGAAATTCCCGAACTGGAAAAGGAGAAAGATGAGTTGAACGAGAAACTGGTAAACGGCAATATTCCGTATGCCGAAATGAATAAAATGATTGAGCGCTTTGGCAAAGTATCAAAGCTGCTGGAAGAAAAGGAACTGCGCTGGTTAGAGTTAAGCGAACTGGCGGAGTAAAATCCTACCCCAACTTTTCATTACTTACAGTTATCCCATCTTCATCGGCATAAACAAACTCACCGGGTATAAAGTCAACACCGGCAAAGCGAACGGGGACGTTCTCCTGCCCTTCGTTGCGTTTGTTGCTTTTTAAAGGAATGGTATCGAGCGCTTTTACACCCACGGGCAATTCGCTCATGGCTTTAGAATCGCGAATGCAGCCGTAAATAATGATTCCGTTCCACTTGTTCTTAACAGCCAGCTCGCCCAGCATATCACCCAGCAGGGCGCAGCGCATACTGCCACCACCATCTACCACCAGCACTTTGCCTTCGCCATTTTGTTCCAGGGCTGTGCGCACCAGCGAGTTGTCTTCAAAACATTTAACGGTGTGAATAGTGCCGTTGAAAAGAGCAATAGCCCCGTAGTCGTTCCAGCCAATGGGTTCGGCTACGCGTACTTTGGCAGGGTGTGCATCGCACAGGTCGGTTGTTTTCAGTTCCATAGTTATTCGGGTTTCTTTAATCCGGGAAACTTCATTTTCAGGGCTTCGAGTGTATCTACCACCTTTTTGGCAATGACATATTCTTTGTACCAGTTTTGGTCGGAAGGTACAATGTTCCATTCGGCACAGTGCGAACAGTTGTCAAAAGCATCTTCGTAAGCTTTCATATAGTCGTTCCAGAGTTCGCGCTCGCGCATGTCGTTATCGTTGTGCTTCCACATTTTGGTTTCATCACTCAGGCGTTCCTGTAGGCGCTCCAGTTGTTCTTCTTTAGAAACATGCAGGTAGAATTTGAGCACCACTGTTCCCGATTCAGCCAACAGTTTTTCAAAGTTGTTGATGTGTGCATAGCGCTGCTGAATGGTTTTTTCATCTACCCATTTGTGCACGCGTTGTATTACCACATCCTCGTAGTGCGAGCGGTTGAAAATGTGAATCATTCCCTTTTCGGGCACCTGTTGGTGAACACGCCAAAGGAAGTCGTGCTTCATTTCCAGCTCGGTGGGTTTTTTAAAGGCAATTACCCGGCAGCCCATGGGGTTAACGGCTGTAAACACATTCTTTACCACCCCGTCTTTGCCACTGGCATCCATTCCCTGCAAAATAACCAGCACGGCATGTTTGCTTTCGGCATACAGCAGGTTTTGCAGGTCTTCGAGTTTAAACTTCAGCTTTTCGGTTTCGCGTTTGATCTTTTCCTTGTTTACTCCTTTTGGGGCGCGGGTGCTTATGTTTTTTAGTTTTGTTTTAGGCATGGGCCAAAGGTAGAAGACCTTATAGGTTTTTAAAACCTATAAGGTTTGTTTGAAGCGCGGGCGGCTTTAGCCGCCTTTAAACAGCTATTTTCCGATTATCGTGGCACAGGCAGTCCGCTTAAGCGGACTGTAAAAAGTGCGATAATGGGAATGAATATTTTTTATTGCGGCTAAAGCCGCCACCCTCAAAATTTCCTTTTGCCACTATTAATGGTATATTGCCAAAAGGCACCAACTATTATTTACCCAAATTACCTTTTTATGAAAGCGATATACATAGTTGAACACGGAAAAGCCGAAGATGCTTTTGAACTGCGCGAAACCACCAAACCGGTTCCCAAGCCGGGCGAGGTATTGGTAAAGGTAGAAGGCTTCGGGCTGAACTTTGCCGATGTAATGGCGCGCAAGGGTATGTATCAGGATGCTCCGCCTCTTCCTTCTGTAATAGGTTACGATGTTTGCGGCACCGTAGAGCGCGTGGGCACTAATGTAAAACACCTGTTGGAGGGCGATCGGGTAACTGCCCTTACCCGCTTTGGCGGCTATGCCGAATACGCCTTAACCGATGGGCGTGCTGCCGCTAAAATTACCGATAAGCCCAACATTGCTGAAGCTACTTCACTTACCACCCAGTACTGCACCGCTTACTACTGCGCTGCCGAAATGGTGAATTTATTTGAAGGAGATAAAGTGCTGATACACTCTGCCGCAGGAGGGGTGGGCACCGCCCTGATGCAATACGCCCAATACAAGGGCTGCGAGATATTTGCCACCACCGGCAGCGAAGCCAAAGTGCAGTTGCTGAAAGATATGGGCGCACACCATGTGCTGAACACCGCTAAAAATGACTTTGACGACTGGGTGGACGACCTTACCAAAGGCGATGGGGTAGATGTAATATTTGATGCCGTGGGGGCTTCGTTTATACGAAAAGGAATTGCCTCGCTGGCGCATGGCGGCCGCATAGTATGCTATGGCGCTGCCGATATGAGCGATTCAAAAAACGTTTTCTACCAGTTAGGCAAGGCTTTGCAGTTTGGTATTTACCACCCCGCCCAGTTTATGCTCAGCAGCAAGGCGTTGATTGGCGTAAACATGCTGCGTATTGCCGACCACAAGCCCGATACCTTAAAGCGCTGCCTCGAAAATGTGGTACGGCTTTACAATGAAGGCGTGTTTAAACCCTCAGAAGGCAAAATATTTAAGGCAGAAGACATAGCCGAGGCACATAAATACCTTGAAAGCCGCCAAAGCACAGGCAAAGTGGGCTGTAAGTGGTAAGTTGTACTGTATTTTGCCGCTTAGTTGCTTTTTTGCCCACAGAGCATATCTGGAACATCTATAACTCGCGAGCCGACTGTGAAAACAGAATCAAAGAACTCAAATCTGATTTTGGATTAGACAGTTTTTGCCTAAATGATTTTTGGGCAACAGAGGCATCCTTTCGATTTATCATGGTTGCCTACAACCTGATGGCATTGTTCAAGTTTGCAGCCCTACAGAGTAAGCGGTTTGTCACCTTACGCACTGTGAAATCCTATTGCTTTGCATTAGGAGTTTGGCTAAGCACACACGCTCATAAAACACAGTTAAAAATCAGTTTACCCGTCAAACGAAGGCGGTGGATGAAAGGAATTTTCGACACCATTAAACTACTTTTGGTGTTGGAAAGCAGCGGACGGCAGTTGGGGGCTTCAGGACGGCCATTAGAATGTGCATGATGGCGGTTGACGGTTGCCAGATGGGCTATAGTTTTAGCCGGACCGGGTTTTACCGGTGGCAGAACGGGGTTAGAAAAGGGGAGATTGACCCTGGAAGTGGCAGGAACAATGTAACAGCTGGCGGGAGGGGGGGGTGAGAGGAGAATAGATTAGCAGCATCAATGATTGAGCAGTAATCATTTTTTATACTCACGAGATAATTTTATAAGCAACTTTATTCTCCTTTCCGGTCTTTTTTCGGAACAATGAATAAGAAGAAGGCCAGAATCAACAAAAACAAACCAGAGTAATTGCCTGATACATCAGAAAGATTTTAGTGTTTTTAAAAGCATGATGCTAAAGTGCGGAGCTTCTGGGGTTCCGTAAAGGACAGGTTTTTCAATAGCAGAAATGATTTTCAGGGACTTATATGGTATATAGAACCATAAGAAATTAGTTCCACAATATACCCACCGCCAACTTTAGCGCAAAGGACATTTTGTGTAACTTTTTTGCAAAAATTATGTTTTGACAAACTGATTTTTGCAATATGTCAGGCTAATAGGGGTTTGCCTGCCCTCATTATATTCGCCCCTCAAAATTTACCCCGATGGCGCAGCTGTCGGGGCTAACCGTTTTTATGAGTATAGAAGAAATACTACAGCGCTACAGCCAAACCTCGCAGCTGCAACAGATAACCGAGTTGCTGAAGGACGACTCGAAAGATTTGTTTGTAAGCGGATTGATTGGCTCGCAGGATGCCTTTGTAGCTGCCACTGTTTTTAAGCAAACAGATTTTAACCACCTTTTTGTACTAAGCGATAAAGAGGAGGCCGCTTACTTTCAAAACAACTTAAAGAACCTGCTGGGCAACAAGGATATTTTCTTTTTCCCCGACAGCTTTAAACGCCCGCAGGATTACAGCGAACTGAACAACAACAATGTGCTGCTGCGCACTGAAAGCGTAAACCGCCTCAGCAACGCCACCACTAACAAAGAACTGGTGGTTACTTACCCCGAAGCGCTGTTGGAAAAAGTAGTAAAGGCCGAAGCCTTGAACGAGCAAACGCTTCGCTTACAACTAAACGAAAAGCTGGATATTGATTTTATGATTGACCTGCTGGTAGAGTTTGAATTTGAGCGGGTGGACTTTGTGTACGAGCCGGGGCAGTTCAGCATCCGTGGCGATATTGTAGATGTGTATTCCTTCGGCAATGAGTTTCCGTACCGCGTGGAATTGTTTGGTAAAGAGATTGAAAGCATACGCACCTTCGACCCGTTAACGCAGTTAAGCCAAAAGAAAATTGCCAGCGTAACTATTGTGCCCAATATTCAAACACACTTCAGCAACGAAAAGAAAACTTCGGTGCTGGAAGTGTTGCCCGCCAATACGGTGATATGGATAAAGGACGCGCAGATGCTCACCGATGTGTTTGGACAGGCACTGGAAAAAGCGCAAAGGATTCAGCCTTCTATTAAAAAGAACCGCATGGAACATCCGAATCACCCGCTGTTAGATGGCGAAGTGGAAGAGGTATTTCTTTCCCATGCCGAGTTTCAAAAAGGGCTTTCTCGTTTTCGTTTAATTGAGTTTGGAAGAAACTCAGCTTACAAAGCGGAAAACAGGGTGGCATTCCGCTCCCATCCGCAGCCATCGTTCAATAAAAACTTTGACCTGCTGATTAAAAACCTGCACGAAAACACCGAAGCGGGCTATACCAATCTAATCTTTGCTGAGAACCCTAAACAGGTAGAGCGCTTCTACGCCATCTTCGAAGATTTAAAAGCCGATGCAAAATTTACTCCGGTACATATCGGTATTCATCAGGGCTTTATTGACGAGGAACTGAAAATCTGCTTCTACACCGACCACCAGATTTTTAATCGTTACCACAAATACAATCTGCGCCAGGGCTTTAGTAAGGACAAAGCCCTGCTCATGAAAACCCTTCGCGAATTAAAGCCCGGTGATTATGTTACTCACATCGACCACGGGGTGGGTGTATTCAGCGGCCTCGAAAAAATTGAAGTGGCCGGGCAAATGCAGGAAACCGTACGGTTGATTTATGCCGGCAACGACATTATGTATGTGGGTATTCAGAGCCTCCACAAAATTTCGAAGTATGTAGGCAAGGAAGGCGAAAGCCCGCGCGTAAACAAACTGGGTACCGATACCTGGAGCAACCTGAAAAAGAAAACGAAGAAGCGCATTAAAGAACTCGCCTTCGATTTAATTCAACTATACGCCAAACGAAAGGCTTCGAAAGGCGTGCAGTATTCGCCTGATGGTTATTTGCAAAATGAGTTAGAAGCTTCGTTTATGTATGAGGATACTCCCGACCAGGCCAAAGCCACCGAAGATGTGAAGCGCGACATGGAAGCCACTTCGCCCATGGATAGGTTGGTATGTGGCGATGTGGGTTTCGGAAAAACGGAAATTGCCGTGCGGGCTGCGTTCAAAGCCGCCTGCGATGGTAAGCAGGTGGCGGTATTGGCGCCTACTACCATTTTAGTGATGCAACACGCCAAAACATTTAAAGAGCGCTTAGCGGGTTTTCCGGTAGAGATTGAATACATCAACCGCTTTAAAAGCGCCAAAGAGAAAAAGGAAATACTACAACAGCTGGCCGAAGGGAAAATCAATATCCTTATAGGCACACATGCGCTGCTTGCCAAAAACGTAAAGTTTAAAGACCTGGGATTGATGATTATTGACGAGGAGCAGAAGTTTGGGGTAGGCGCTAAGGAAACGCTGAAAACCCTTCGCGCTAACGTGGATACACTTACGCTTACCGCTACGCCTATTCCGCGCACACTTTCGTTCTCCTTAATAGGCGCACGCGATTTGAGCATTATCAATACACCCCCGCCTAACCGTCAGCCCATTACTACCGAAGTTCACCCGCTCGACCCTGATTTGATTAAGGAGGCCATAGAGTATGAAGTTTATCGTGGCGGCCAGGTCTTCTTCGTACACAATCGCGTGCGCGATATAGGCGAAGTGAAAGAGATGCTGATGAAGTTAGTACCCAGCATTGACATTGGTGTGGCGCACGGGCAAATGGAAGGCGACCACCTGGAAGACATCATCAACAAGTTTATTAACCGCGAGTATGATGTGTTGCTATGCACCAACATTATTGAAAGCGGTATTGATATCAGTAATGCCAACACCATTATTATAAACAACGCGCACCAGTTTGGCTTAAGCGATTTGCACCAGTTGCGCGGGCGCGTGGGCCGAAGCAACAAGCATGCTTTCTGTTACCTGTTTGCTCCACCGCTCAGCACCCTCAGCAACGAAAGCAAGCAGCGCTTAAAAACCATTGAAGAGTTTTCCGATTTAGGAAGCGGCTTCAACATTGCCATGCGCGATATGGATATACGCGGGGCGGGCAACATGCTGGGTGCCGAACAAAGCGGTTTTATTGCCGAGATTGGCTACGATGTATATCAGAAAATTCTGGATGAGGCCATTCGCGAGTTAAAGGACAGCGACTTTAAAGAGTTGTATAAAGAAGAACTGGAGCGCACGCACGATTATGTGCGCGATTGCGCCATTGAAACCGATTTGGAAATGCTTATACCGAACAGTTATGTAAGCAACACCACCGAGCGTATGCTCCTTTACCGCGACTTAAACGAAATAAAAGATGAACCCGGCCTGAAGAAGTTTGAAGAACAACTGCACGACCGCTTTGGCGAAGTGCCCGCACCCGTGTTTGAGTTGTTCGATGCCATGCGCCTGAAATGGGTTGCCACCGGCTTGGGTATGGAACAAATTATACTGAAAGGCAAAACCATGCGCTGCTACTTTGTAGCTAACAAGGAATCGGCTTTCTATTCATCCTCTACCTTTGGAAAAATACTGGAGTATGTGCAAATGAACCGCGTGGGCGTTTACCTCCGCGAAACCGAAAAGTATTTAGTGCTCACCTTCGAACAGGTAAAAACCATGAAGGAAGCGGAGGAGAGGCTGGAGGATGTAGGGAGGTTTGTGGGGGGATAACTCATTTGCTGCGCAGATACAATGCATTCTGAGCAGCTACTTTTGATTTTATAAAAATAGAAACATGCCATACACCATCCTCAACGAAACACAAGAAGTTTATAATTATTTGAAGAGCACCTTAATGCCAAAACTTCAAGAAGAAATAGATGCTTACATAAGTAGAAAAGGATTCTATGATAGTAACTCATGGGACATTATTACTTACAATGAAATAGCAATTCTAAGCTTGGTCAAATCAGCGTTTATTCGCGGAGAAGAAGCTAAAAGGGTTTGGGCCTTACAAGAGTATGAGGTATTTGACAAATCCAACACACCTAAAGGAAGAGCGGATTTATTTGTAATGTTTAGGAAGCCACATTTTGAATGTGATTTGTTGATTGAAGCTAAAAGGGATGGAAAGTATAATCCCAATATTTGCTATAGCCAAATCGAATGGGACAAATCCGTAAAAGATGCAACAGACCAAGGACTTGAATATTTCAAATATGAGGAATCCTATTTTTCAGATACAACCTATCTTCTCACTATGTTTTTTGCCTACTTAGATGAAACAGATATGGAGGGCTATAGGGAATGGAAGATTCGATACAAGCCGAACAATGTTGATTGGCTGCCTTATCAGTTTTTCATAACTCCATATAAGACAGACAAGGTGCTTTGTGTTTATGGTCAAATTCAAAAAGTAAATCCTAAACAATGAACGGAAACAAAATCAGCGATTGCATTGTAATCCTGAGCAAACTACTTATTCCAAATACGATATTGTCAAATGCAGACCGGCAAGAACTATTGAACTTCTTCGTTGAAGAGAAAGTTAAATCAATTAAGATTTATGAATCAACGCTGCTTGATAAAGCTCAAAAGGTTTTATCGCAAATTGAAACGAAAAAGGGAGTGTTGGTTAAGAAACAACAATACGAAGACATTACACGAATACGAGATTTAGAGAAATCTTATAAGAATGCTGTGCAGATATTGGAAGAGTTTAAGCGAAAAAATTTATCTGCTTCTTTTGGCTATAGTTCAGATGGATTATCCTTGTTTATTGCAGATGGAGAATATCCTTACACCATTCAGGAACTTGAAAAAATGGGGTTGCACTTGATTTTCTTTTCTCAAACGCTTGCGAAAATAAAACTCTGATTTCCATATATCCCTTTTTATCTCGCTTAGCTCTTAATCTTCGGCCTTGAGTCCCGCTTTTAGCCGTTGTTGGTGTTTTAGCATCGGCTTTGCGATGCGTCACCAACAACAAACTTGTTACTTTAAATCAAACTTTTTCACTCCAGATGTTCGGCCACTTCAGAGTCCCGCTTTTCTCTCGTATGGTTTCTATAAAGCACTTTACCCCAAGTAAAAGACAAGTAACCTTAGTTGAACCACAAGTAAGGTAATGTGCGGCTTGAGTTACCTTACTTAAGGCACAAGTTACCCCAAGTGAGCGATAAGTAACCTTAGTTGAGCCTCACGTAAGGTAATGTGTGGCCTAAGTTACCCTACTTAAGGTATAAGTTACCAAAAGTGAGCGATAAGTAACCTTAGTTGAACCTCAAGTAAGGTAATGTGTGGCTTAAGTTTCCTTACTTAAGGCACAAGTTACCCCAAGTGAGCGATAACTAACCTTAGTTGAACCGCAGTAAGGCAATGTGTGGCTTGAGTTACCTTACTTAAGGCATAAGTTACCCTAAGTGAGCGATAAGTAACCTTAGTTGAACCGCAAGTAAGGTAATGTGCGGCTAAAGTTACCTTACTTAAGGTATAAGTTACCAAAAGTGAGCGCTGAATAAACGCGCAGTGCTCGCACCAATGGTCGCAGTATTTGTGTATTTCCGAAAATCAGCTTTGGCATTATGTGATTTGTTTTGGTGTATTATACAGATAGGAAACAAATTGCAGGCTTAAATTGAGCACTTAACTTAAACCGCAAGCTCATTGCATGAAAAACCCCGACAAAAAATACTGGGTTGGTATTTGCCCACCTGACGAAACGGTAGAAGTAGTTGCTACATTAAAGCAGGAGTTGAAGGAACAAATAGGTTGGTATCATAGCGTTAACTCAAAAGCGCACATTACCTTCTGCGAGTTCTTTGATGGAATGGGAAAGCTGCGGGCAATGGAAAATTACCTTACTGAGTTTTGTAGTCATTTAGAAGGCTTCAGCATCACGCTTAACAGTGCCGATCGGCTGCACAAAGTGTATTGCCTTTACCCCGATGAAAATTCAAAAGGCAAACTCATTACACTAATGAGAAATTTCCATCGCAACAAACCATTTGCCACCGAAACCAAATCCATACACCCGCATGTATCCATTGCCCGGCAACTGAATGAAGAAAAGCTGGTGATAGCTGACGAGTTGTTCAGCAAAAAAGCGTTTGATATTGAGTTTATCTGCAATGGTTTAACTATTCGAAAGTTTAGCCCCGGGAAAGGGCAATATGATGTTTTCAGGAACTTTGAGTTCAGTCCGGGGTTGTAAAGCTTTATCCATCATCTATCTTATTCACCGCTGCATATCGCTACACAAACAATAAATTTTCTTCCTGCATGCGGTTGAACTATTCCATAACTTTGCTGTTGAAGAACTTCTTGCAAAATCAATTATGAAAAAACTCACTTACGTATTATTCATCGCTTTGGCAGGCATGGTTGCCTGCAATAACCAAAGCAACCCAACCGAACAAACCCCTGCAGCCATTAATCCTTCCGACAAAGAATTATTGGAACGCGCTCAAGCTATCTTTCAACCACTGGGCACTGTAGCAGATTGCGACTACAATAAAGTAACTGCTGAAAAAGTGGCTCTTGGTAAGATGCTGTATCACGATACCCGCCTTAGTAAAACGGGCAACAACAGTTGTAACAGTTGCCATAACCTGGCTACGTTTGGGGTAGATAACCTGCCTACCAGCAAAGGTGATGAAGGCAAGTTTGGCGACCGTAACTCGCCAACCGTATTCAATGCAGCACTTCACTCCTTCCAGTTTTGGGATGGCCGCGCTAAAGATGTAGAAGAGCAAGCCGGTGGCCCTATCCTGAACCCTGTAGAAATGGCTATTCCCAGCAAAGAGTTTTTGATTACAAAACTGAAAGGAGTAAAAGAGTATCAGGACTTATTTAAAGCGGCTTTCCCCGATGACAAAGACCCGCTTACTTACAACAATATCCAAAATGCTATTGCCGCTTTTGAGCGAACTTTAGTTACTCCTTCGTCTTTCGACAGTTACCTGAAAGGTGATGTGACTGCCATGAATCAGGAACAGCGCGATGGGTTGAAACAGTTTATGGATGTAGGTTGTATTCAGTGCCACACCGGTGCGGCTTTAGGCGGCACCATGTTCCAAAAATTTGGAGTGTATGCCGACTATCGCACCGCCTGCAACAGCAAAGTAAACGACACCGGCAAAATGATGGTGAGCAAACAGGAAAGCGATAAGGATATGTTTAAAGTTCCGGGCTTGCGAAATGTGGCTAAAACACACCCTTACTTCCACGATGGCAGTGTTGCCGATTTGGCACAGGCGGTAAAAATTATGGGCAAACTGCAACTCAATAAGGATTTGAGTGATGCCCAGGTAGCCTCTATTGTTACTTTTCTTAACGCACTCACTTCCGATATCCCAGAGGAAGCAAAGAAAGTTCCTGATGCATTAGTAGCACAGAAGTAATAAAAAGGCTGTCTAAATAAGACAGCCTTCTTTTTTATCTCCTGTCAATCCATCTGCCGTGCCGTTCCAATAAACCATTGGTGATGTAATAACTAAGCATATCACTTACTGCTTCACGAAAAGTAAACTGAGGTTCGTAACCCAACTCACGCTTTGCCTTGACCGAGGTATAGAAAAGCGGATTTCTTCCGGCACAGACTGCATCGGTGCTCAATAGCATAGGCTTATTGAAGCGCTTTGCATACTGTTCGCTAAAGAATGCAGCCAGGTATGCCAAAGCAAATGGAACCTCCAAAACGTTGCGTTTAAACTTCCGCTCGGGAAATTTACGGCTTAACACCTCCGCAATTATCTGTACCATTTCTTTCAGGCTTCGGTTGTCTTCCGCTTTCCCTGAAAGTATGTATTGCGCTCCCATATTCGCACGCTCCATGGCAAGTACATGTCCGCGCGCTACATCCATTACATGCGCCAGTGGCAAACCGGCTCCTTTTATTACAGCCGGCATTTTGTTGTTGTAAACCGAAAGAAGGTAAAGGCCTGTTCCTATCAGATAATCGTAAGGGCCGAACATGGTTCCCGGCAATAGAGAAACCACATTTAGTTTGTGCATCTCAAAACACTCGTTCACCAATTCCTGCGCAGCCAGTTTTGAATCGTAATACCCAATTCCTATTTCTTTCCACCAATCATCTTGTTGCTCAGCAGTTTGTTTTATAAACTTCAACACATCTTTTCGCGAGGTAAAGGAATGCTGTGAAGGTTTATTGGTGTATGGGTTGCTTGTTTCTAAATCGCCAACACTCCCAACCGGATTGGGAACACCCAGCACATTTACCGTGCTGGTATAACACAGCTTCTCAAAAGTTGGGGAGTTTAATGCGGCATTCAAAACATTACGGGTACCTTCCACATTTACCTGCCATTGCAGTTTCTTCTGTCGAGGATCAAAAGTGGTAGAGCCAACTGTATGAAATACTAACTGAACATTCTGAAACGCGTGTGCAACATCTTCTTCATTCAGGATATTTCCTGCAAAAAACTCCAGACCCGAAATGTCATTCAATGAATCAGCGGGAGAATCTTTGAGGTAGAAAACCCGGATATCTTTTGGCGCTACCGCATTCTCTTTCACCAGATAATGAATAATAGCCGAGCCCAGGTGGCCTGTTCCACCAGTCACCAATATCTTTTTACCGGCTAATTCAATTTTCATTCAACAACAATAAAAAAACCCGCACTGAAACAGCACGGGTTTTATAGATAACCAAAAACAAGTTTATTGCATTTTAATCACTAAGGGGTTGAATGGATTATCGTCCATTTTGTAAGTAACGTTTCCATTGCTCTTTTCATCGCTTTCCAGCGGTTGCAGGTAAACATCTACATCTACGTAGTTGGAAGTTTTGTCTAAACTCTTCACCACATACCTTTTGTAGCCGGGTATCTTGAAAATTACCCGAACCGGCTCCCCTAATTCTGTTTTGTTAAGCGCCAAAGCATAATTGCCTTTATCGTCAATCGAAGCCTGTAGCAATTCCTCGCCAAACTTCTCAAAGTTGATTTTAGCATTCTGAATAGGCTTCATGGTTTGGGCATCAATAATTTTGCCCGTTACTACCAGCACATTCGGGTTGGTGACAACATGGTTCGCAACGGCTTGCGGACCAGCGGTTAAAGATGTTTCGCCTGTTGTTGGTGTGTTTTGGGCGGAAAGATTTCCACACACTAAGGCCAACAGAAAGCCCAAGCCCAAAGTAAAAATTGATTTTGGTGTCATGGCCGACCTCCTTCGTTTAAATGATTAAAAAATATAGAAAATGAGTAAAAATCCCGTATTAATTCGCTTTTGTATCCTTACGCTGTTTGCGAAACAATTTGTTTCAGCGAATTTTCGCAGCAAAAATACAGAAAGATAAACGAACGAATGTGGAAAAAATTTGGCGGAAAATGTTAAAAAATGGAAATTGGCACGGGCCGGTTAAAATGCCTGTAAATCCACCAGCTTTTTGTAGATGCCGTTTTTGGCCATTAGCCCGATGTGGTTGCCTCTTTCGGCAATGCGCCCTTCCTGCATTACAATAATTTCATCGGCAAACTGAATAGTGGAAAGGCGATGGGCAATAACAATAGTGGTGCGCCCCTTCATCAGGTTAGTAAGGGCATCCTGCACTAACTTTTCAGAGTTGGAATCCAGTGAGGAGGTGGCTTCGTCCAAAATCAATATCGGTGGATTCTTCAACACTGCGCGGGCAATCGTTAGTCGCTGGCGCTCGCCTCCGCTTAGTTTACCGCCCCTGTCACCGATGGTACTGTCGTAACCGTTTTCTAATCTCGAGATAAACTCGTGGGCGTTGGCAATTTTGGCGGCTTCTATTACTTTCTCTTTAGTGGCATGCTGTATTCCGAACGAAATGTTGTTGAACACCGAATCGTTAAAGAGGATGGACTCCTGCGATACCATACCAAACAACCCTCTAAGGCCGGCAAGTTTGTATTCGCGTATATCGGTTCCGTCAATCAGAATACTTCCATCGGTTACATCATAAAAACGAGGCAGTAAATCAACCATAGTAGTTTTACCCGCACCCGATTGCCCCACCAGCGCCACCACCTTTCCCTTTCCTATTTTAAGGTTGATGTTGTCGAGAATCTTCTTATTGTCGAAGTTGTTGTAAGCAAAGGTGACATTGCGGTACTCAATCTCATTCTTAAACTCGGGAACCGATACAGAGGTTGCTTTCTCTGTAATTTTCACTTCGGCATCCAATACCTCAAAAATGCGTTGGGCAGAAGCCAGGCCTTTGCGGATATTGTAAAATGCCGAGGAGAAATTTTTTGCCGGTGGAATGAGTTGTGAAAACAATACCATAAACCCGATAAAGGTTTCGGCTTCCAGGTTTTTATGCTCTATTACTAATATTCCCCCGAAGTATAACACGGAGCATACCACACACATAGCTAAAAACTCGGTAAGCGGAGAAGACAACTCCCTGCGGGTGGTCATGCGCCAGGTAATGCCGTATAAGCGCTGATTGATTTTTTCGAATTGCTGACGCATAAAGCCTTCTGCATTAAAGGCGTGAACTATCCGAAGCCCGCTCAGCGTTTCATCTACTATAGAAATGAGCTGGCCTGTAATAGTTTGTGCTTCGGTGGATTGTTTCTTCAAACTTTTTCCCACCCTTCCTATAATAAACCCGGTTATAAGCAGCATTACAAAAACAAACCCGGTTAACTGTGGGCTAAGCAGCAGCAGTGCCGTAAGGTATATGATAATATTGAGCGGTTCCCGCACCGTTACTTCAATAAAGCTGATAATACTGTTCTCTACTTCTTTTACATCATCGGTAATGCGCGCTATCAAATCGCCCTTGCGTTCTTTTGAATAATAGGAAAGTGGAAGGGACAGAATCTTTGAGTAGATGTCATTCCGCAAATCGCGCACGGAGCCGCTGCGGATAGGGGCGAGAAAGTAAAGAGCTAGAAAACGAAACAGGTTTTTGAAAAAGAACAGTACAGCAATAACCGCACAGAATTTTATGAGCGCGGTTAACTGGCCACCGGTACTTATTTCGGTGCTAAGCAGGTACTTGAAATATTCGAGCAACGTTTCCGCTTTCCAGGCAAATGCCGGCTGCTCCATTACTAATGGAATTTTACCGAACAGCAATTGCAAAAACGGAATAATCATCATTACCGAAAACAAGGAGAACAGCACAGTAAGGATGTTGAAAACCACATTCAGCCCGGCAAACGAAGCATACTTGCGGACGTAACTGAGAATGCGGAACAGGTTGTTCATGTGCGGGCAAATATAAATGGATAGCTTACAATAGGGTTTATTAACGCGCACCGCCCTTTAAAATTTTTACCTTCGCGAAAACTATTTTAGCGTATGGATTCGCGCAGACAATTGAAAGTAGCGTCTTTGATACAAGAGGCATTTACCGAGATTTTAGCCCGTGACGGAAAGAAGATTTACGGAAAAGCATTGGTAACTGTTAGCAAGGTGAACATTACATCTGACCTGCTGCTGGCCCGCTTTAACTTGAGTATTTTTAATGCAGAAGATGCCGATGCGCTTATTCAAAAGTTTAACGAACATAAGTTTGAGTTAAAGCGTGCCTTATCGGAAAAACTGCGCCACCACATGCGCAGAATTCCCGAAATAGAATTTTACAAGGACGGCACCATGGATTATGTCTATCACATGGAAGATGTGTTTAAGCGCATTAAAGAAGAAGATGAAGCATTGAAGAAGCAATTGGAAAGTTCAAAATCGAAAGTTCAAAGTTCAATAAGCAAGGCTCCGGCAAAAAAAGCAACCACTAAAAAGAGTGCTGCCGGCACAAAATCAAAACCACGAAATACGAAATAGTTCATGCTGGCATTTCGCATAGCACTTCGTTATTTATTCTCTAAAAAATCAACCAATGCCATCAACATTATTTCGTGGGTGAGCATGTTGGGCATGGCGGTGGGCGCACTGGCGCTTATAGTAGTATTGAGTGTATTTAACGGCTTTGAAGGCCTGGTGCTTTCGCTTTACAATTCCTTTTACCCCGATATTGAAATACGCGCCACACAGGGAAAAACCTTTGAGCACAATCCGGAACTTGCGGGAAAAATCCTTCAACTGAAAAGCGTATCAGCGCTATCGCAAACGCTGGAAGAGAATGCTTATCTGGAATACGGCAGCGAGGCACAAATAGCCACTGTTAAGGGCGTAGATGAAAACTACAACAATGTAACTACTGTAAAAGATTACGTGCGGCAGGGAAAGTTTTTGTTGCACGATACCCTGGCTAACTATGCTGTATTGGGTGCCAACCTCAGTTACTCCATGAGCATTAACCCTGAGCGCGGCTACGAACCACTGCGCATTACTGTACCCCGCAAAGGAGTAAAAAACGCCCTGCTGCCCGAAGATGCTTTTACCTCGCAACAGGCTATGCCCGCAGGGGTTTTTAGCATACAGCAGGAGTTCGACAGTAAATACGTGTTTGTAAGCTTAGAGTTTGCCAAACAGTTGTTAGGCGATGAAAACGGCATTTCGGCTTACGAAGTAAAACTGAAAAACGACAGCGATTTGGAAGAGGCCGGAAATAAAATTGCCGCTTTATGCGGCAGTGGCTTTACGGTGCAAACGCGCTACGAGCAAAAGGCGGAGATGTACCGTGTAATGCTGATTGAGCGCTGGGTAACCACCGCTATACTTGCCTTCATTATCCTTATTATTTCCTTCAACATTGTAGGCTCGCTAACTATGCTGGTGTTGGAAAAAAGCAAAGATATTTCGATACTGAAAGCTATGGGGGCCGATGCTCCGCTAATACGCAGAGTGTATTTGCTGAATGGTATGCTGGCCTCGTTGTTTGGGGCAGGAGCAGGTTTGTTGTTGGGTTATGCTTTGTGCTTACTGCAAATGAAATTTCACTTTCTGAAATTGGGCGGAGGGCCCGATAGCAGCTTTGTAGTTAACTACTACCCGGTAAAACTAAAGTGGGCCGACCCTGTTATTACCCTTGCCATTATCACCTTTATAAGTTTAGTGGCGGCTTACTTTCCGGCTAAGCGGGCGGGCCAAAGCGAAATGAGTTTTAAATAGCTAACACCCCAAAACTTTTTCCCAGTTTTTTGCTTTGTAAATACACCTGTGCGGTATCGCGGATAGTTTGGTGGAGCGGGCGGAACTGAAAATTAAGTGCGGTAGTTATCTTGCGGTTGCTGTATTGAAAATCTGTTTCGGTAAGACCAGCACTTTCTTTAGTAATAATGGGCGGATGTCCGGTAAGCCAGCCCTTCAGCACTTCGAACCGCCAAGCGAAAGACATTAACAACTTACCCACGGCAATGTGCGGACGTTTTACCTGCAGGGAATCGGCCATTAGCCATATCAGTTCACGGAAGGAAATGTTTTCCGACACCAACAGAAATTTTTCTCCGCTTATGTTGCTTTCCATCAGTCGCACCATGCACTCCACGGTATCGCGCACATCTACAAAACCGTTTACCGATTGAGTATAGAAAGAAAGCCCGTGGTAAACTTCTCTAAAAAGTGAGTTGGGTTGTTGGCTCCACCAGCCACCGCCTATAATAGTGGCTGGGCAGGTTATTACCACATTAAGCCCTTCGGCATGGGCGCGCCAGGCTTCGCGCTCACCATACTGCTTGCTGAGGTAATACCAGGGGGCTTTGCGTATGTTGGGGTCGGCATAAGTTTCGTCTATTACTTTGCCCTGGGGCGCAAAACCAAAAGCCGCTTCGGAACTTACATGCAATACCTTTTGCACCCCGCACTGCAGTGCTGCATTCATTACATTGGCAGTGCCATCAATATTCACCTTTAGCATATGGGTTACTTCCGATGGAACAAACGATATAACACCCGCGCAATGGTATACCTGCCGCACCCCCTGCATAGCCTCTTCCAGTGCCGGAACATCCAACACATCGGCTTCTACCCATTCTATTTGCCGGGCATGTTCGCCCAACAATGACAGGTCGGAAGTTTTGCGCCTGATGGCGCGCACTTTTTCGCCTTTTTGCAAAAGATACTTAGCTAAGTGAGAGCCGAGTAAACCGGTAGCACCGGTAATTAAAACCATGGGGTGAAAATAACAGGTTGAAAATGTATTTAAGTACATCCAAACATCGCCCCACCCACTGAGTCCTTTACAGCACCGGTTACGCTGGCCAGCACATTTACCTCATTGCGTAGGCGCAACACGCCCATAAGGGCAATAACGAGGGCTTCTTTAAACTGCACTATTTGCTTTTCGGGTACTACTATCTGCAAATTTGTATGTGTACCGATGCGCTCCGCCAAAAACCTGTTTAAAGCACCGCCACCGGTTATCAATAGCTTATCGGCAGCAGACACATTCAGGTCTTCTCTTTTGCTGATAGTTTGGGTATGCAAGGCTGTTTGAATGGCTATGTGTTCGCAGTAGGTATGCAACTTGTCCTGAACGGGTATATCAAATTGTTCTATAACCGGCAGCACCTGTAGCGTTGAAAAACTATTATCCAACGACTTTGGATATATCTGATTGCAGAAATGCAGTCTATTTAGTTGCTGAAGTAATTTCTCATTCAGTTTTCCTTGTGCAGCAGCATTGCCGTCCTCATCGTAATCCAAACCCAGCAGGGCCGCTAAATGATTCAAAACCTGATTAGCGGCACAAATATCAAAGGCAATCATGCCTCGGTTAGTTTTGGCGCTAATGTTAGATATGCCTCCAATGTTTTGGCAGAATCTATAGTCGGAAAAAAGAAGTTTATCGCCAATAGGCACAATGGGTGTGCCTTGCCCGCCAAGTGCTATATCTGTAGTTCGAAAATCGCACACCACAGGCACTCCGGTTTGTGCGGCAATAGCAGCGCCATCGGCAATTTGAAGGGTAAATTTTTGTGCAGGAAAATGAAAAATGGTATGCCCGTGCGAAGCCACTAAATCAACTTTACCCTGCAATTGATGTTGCTTAATGAACGAAGCGACCAATCCTCCAAAGTAATTGCCAAGGTTAGCATGCGCTTCCGCTAACTCTTTGGCGGTTGCCGTAGGGAGTAACTTTAATCGTTGCACCCATTCCCCAGTAAATGGAACGGTATCGGCCTGTTCAATCTCAAAACTCCATTCATTGTTGCTTGATACTGTAAACCGGCAATAGGCTATGTCTAATCCGTCTAACGAACTGCCGCTCATTATACCGATAACGCGATAAGTATACATGGTTTATTTGTGCCAGCCTACAATCAAATCTGCTATAGCTGAAATTTCCTCGGTACTCAGTTTATCTTCAAAGTCAGGCATGCGGTCCTTACCATAGGTAATGCTTTTTATCAGCCCGGCTTTATCTAAGGCAATGGTTTGCAGGTTAGGAGTGCGTTCATCTTTTATCCCTTCGGCACCGTGGCAGCGGGCACAGTTTTTAGCAAACAGACGAGCGCTATCGTACACTTTATCTTTAGTGGCTGTTGGTGCCGAAGCTTTTTGCGAACACGAAGCTATGAGTGCCATAGAAGTAATAAATGCGAAATAAATTTTATGCATGATGGTTAGTTTTAAGTTAAACTAAAATAGTCATCTGTTTTTAAACCTGAAAGGTTTTTGTGCTAGCGAACAAGTGTTACATTCCCCTTATTCCCTACTTCCTCTCCGTCTTTAGTAAGGCCAATGGCATACCATACATAGGTACTCATGGGCTGCTCCATGTTTCGGAAGGTGCCGTTCCATCCTTCATACAAATCATTGGTAGTAAACACCAGTTCGCCCCAACGGTTATAAATGGCAAACTCTTTCAGCTTTTGAATGTTCAGCCAGCGCACAATGCGGAATACATCGTTAACACCATCACCGTTTGGCGAAAAGGCCGTAGGTAAATCAAGAATGGTTACTACTTCCACAATTACACGAATGGAATCTTTGTTTACACAGCCATAAGCCGAAGTAGCGCTCAGGTAATACACCACGGACTTCATAGTATTGGAAACAGTAGTGAGTTGCTTGGGCGTTTCCAAATCCGTTTCGGGCGACCAGAAGAAACTTACACCATTGGTAACTCCTTGCAACAGAGCCGGTGTTTCGCGCCAAATCACCGTATCGTTCCCGGCTTCGGTGTAAGGGAGAGGCATTACTTCCATGTAAATAGAATCGCGGTTAACGCAGCCATAAACACTGGTACCGTTTACAAAGTAGTAACGCGAAGCAGGTGGTGTAACCGAGGGAGAAGAAGTGCTGTAATTAGTAATAGTTGAGTCAGCATCCCACAGGTAAGTAGATGCTCCGCTCACAAAAAGCTGAAGCGCATCGTTTAGGCAAACCGAATCCACATCATCTAATACCAACGTGGGCAAAGGCCATACGTTAATCACTACCGAATCGCTTTTCGAATAACAATAGTTGGAAACGGTGAGCACATAAGCAGTTGTATCTGTTGGGAAGAACGAAGGGCTGTAAGTAGTTTCGTTGGCAATGTTTTGCAGCGGGCTCCAGGTGTAATTGGACGCGCCCTGATTAATCACATTCACGGTTACCGTATCGCCAATACAAACGCCTTTGTAATCATCTACAATTACATTCAGTGCGGGATCTAATACATACACAAAGGTAGAAGCGGTGTCGCGGCAACCATTGGCATCGGTTCCAAGTACAATGTAGTTGGTGTTAGCCGTTGGGCGCGCAACAGGTTGTGAAGTAAATGCACCTGTTAATGTGTTTGATGGGCTCCACTGGTAGCTTACTCCGCCACTTGCATTCAGTTGAACACTGTCGCGGAAACTTCCCAGGTTTAAACAAACAGAAGTATCAGGTCCGGCATTAATGTTGGCTGGAGCAAAAAAGGATACTAGCACATCACCGGTAGCCGAACATTGGTACTGGTTGGTGACGGTGACCGAGTAAAGCACCGAAGCCGGGGGAGTGGGTGTGGCAACAGGGTTAGCAATAGCCGGATTGCTCAAGCCGGTAGCGGGCGACCAACTGTAAGTAACTCCATCGTGTGCCCAAAGTTGTGCGGCTCCATCAGGGCAAATAATAGTATCGTTGGAGGCATTCACTACCGGAGTAGGGTTGACAACAAGCTGTTTAGTGAGTGAATCGGGGCAGCCTCCGGGAATAGTAGCCAACAGTTTTATTTGATAAGTGCCGGGAGCAAAATTTACAGAAGGCGAAGCCTGTGACCCGGTACTGCCGTTTCCAAAATTCCAATTGAAATTGGCGGTAGGAGGTGTGGTAGTATTATTAAAGCTCACTGTTTCATTCTGGCACACAGGCGAAGGAAATGTAAAGTCTGCATCAGCTGTTTCTTTAATGTTTATGGTTTTCTGTACCGTGTCCTTGCAGCCCAGATTAGTTTGGTTGATAAGGGTAACTGTAAAAGTTCCGAAGGTGTTGTATTGGTGAGTTGGGTTTTGCTGTGTGGAGGCAGTGCCATCACCAAAGTTCCAGTCCCAGTTACTAAGCGTGCCATAAGTTGCAACACTCAAATCAGTAAATGTTGCCGGAGTTACCTGGCACACATCTACTGTAGTGAAATCGGCTGTGTGTGTGGGATAAATTTTTACATAAGCATAAGTAGTATCGGAACAGGGTTGTGCGCCCGAGCTTTTTACGGCAATCAGTTTTACTAAATACGTTCCGGTATCAAGGTAAGTATAAGTAGGAAACTGCTGGCTGGAAGTATCGTTGGTTAAGCCGGCAACACCAAAATCCCACTGGTAAGTAAGCAGCACATTGGTAGGCGGAGGATTGTAGGTGTTATTTTGAAAGGTAACGGTATAGTTCTGGCAGTTTTGAATGTACAACCCAACCCCCGTTACCGGGTTTATGTTAGTGCTGGGAATATTGGCTGCGGGTATGTTGCACTGCGTTACATTAAACTGAAAATCGCGCAGGTAAGTGCCCAACAGTTGCCCGTTGCGGTATTCCGAAACACAAACACCTACTACAAATTGACCAATGGTGTTGGGTGTTCCGGTTAATACACCGGTGGAACTGCTAACCGTTAAAGGCACACCACCCAACAAATTAGAAGTGGAATAAGGCGCCTGCCACGGAACGTTGGAATAAGACGGGCCAATGGGGGGATTGGGAGCCGGATCGGTAGCTGTCCCTCCGTGAAGTGGAGTACACAAACTATAGGTAAGTTGGTCGCCATCGGCATCGGTGGCAGAGAAGTTCAACACTAGAGGAGAGTTGACACAAATAAAAAGAGGTGGCTGCGAGTTGAATACGGGGCTGGTGTTTTGAAATGGATTGGTAGGCGGAATGTAAGCTGAATAAACAGCCCCCTGATTCCCCGGGTCAAATACATTAGTAATAGTTCCGTTGCGGCAGCACCGTTCGTGTATTAAAGTATAGCCGGTGGTTGAAGATGGAAGGGTAAGGTTATAGGTATAAACCCCTTCTTCCACACAAGCACCTGAAGTGTTTTGAAGGCAGGGGTCGTTGGGTGGTTGTATGGTATTAATAACCGGATTAGTCAACCCTACCGAAGTGTACAGGTTGTTGCTGCTGCCTACAAAAATTCCAAGAATGGCATCGGTGGTGGCTCCCGGAGCACCGTCAAAAGGTGTGGCACTGTTGCAATCGCGGTAAATAGTCAGCTTAACCTCGTAAGTGGTGCCCGATATAAAACGGTACGATATAAACCCGCCCACAATGTGTGTTGCACTTAAAACACCAGCAACGAACAACAGCGGTAAAAGGAGAAACTTTTTCATTGAAAAATTAAGACGGTGAAAATAAGGTTATTGGTGCTAACCTTTATAAAACGAAATTTTGAGGCAATGCGTTGGCAGGCCGGTTATATTATTGGCAGAAATCGGTAATGATGCGGATGGTTTCTTTCTTTTTTTCAAACACGCACATGTGCTTACAAACAGCAAAAAAATGTATGTGCGATATAGAAGGGAATGAAGCCTGCTTCAGTGTTAGTTCCAGTGGTGCACTTTGGTCTTCCTTTCCGTTAATGAAAAGCACCGGCACTTTTGCATTCTTCAATACTTCCTCTTTCCCCTTTCGCTTCATCATGGCGGCATTCGCCAGCATCAGGGCTTCGGGAGTGTATTTCAGCGCTTTGGCGATAAGCGAATCCACTAGCTTCCTGTTCTTCTTTTTAAAAGAATTATGAAAGATGCTGTTGTAGAGTTCCGTTACAAAGGGCTTGGTGCCGCGTTTACGGATAAACTCAATTCCCTTTTTGCGGTTGGCTTTTTTATCGGGGGTATCTTCAAAGCAATGGGAGTTGATTAAGCCGAAAGCTGATAGCATTTCGGGGTGCTTTTCGGCAAAGTACAGCGTTATGTATCCGCCCATAGAATGGCCCAGCATGATACACTTCTTCACCTTTTCTTTCTGCAACATCTCATATACATCTTCAGCGTAGCCCTCCATGCTTATCTCTGATTTGGGATCTCGGATTTCGGATTTGCCAAAACCGGGCAGGTCGGGCACTAATACTTTATGTGTTTTGCTGAGTGCTTTTACTACAGCATCCCACATGCTCCCCTCTTCAATAAAACCGTGCAGGAGCACTACTGCTTTCCCTTTGCCGCTTACTTTGTAATACATGTTTCAAAAGTAGCAGGCTGAACGAAATATTTATCTTCACCCACTTAATTTCAATACATGCGCAAACTGGCATTTCTATTTGGCCTTTGGTCTTTGGCCTTTGAACTTCGTTCGCAGGAAACCACTTTTAAAACCAACGGCCCCGATGACTACCGCGAAGGCGTTCATGCTTTTACCAATGCCACCATCTGGAAAAACTACAACACCAAAATAGATTCCGCCACGCTGGTTATTCGCGATGGTAAAGTGGTGGAAGCGGGCAAAGGAGTAAGCATACCGAAAGGAGCAATGATACACGACATGACGGGCAAGTTTATCTACCCTTCTTTTATTGATATTTATTCTGATTACGGAATGCCGGAAGTAAAGAAGCCCGCCAATGATTGGATGCCACAGTTGGAAAGCAACATTAAAGGCGCCTTTGGCTGGAACCAGGCCATACACACCGATTTTCATGCTGATAAAAGTTTTACCGCCAACGAAAAAGCAGCCGAAGAACTCCGCAAACTCGGATTCGGAGCGGTGCTTACACATAAAAAGGATGGCATTGCCCGCGGAACCGGTGCTTTAGTGTCTTTAGCAAATGCAAAAGAGAAC
>CAZLXD010000020.1:19331-26657 GCA_964563185.1 uncultured Chitinophaga sp. | reverse complement strand
TTGCTGTTTTTTCATCTCCGTTAGTAGCAACACTAGTATAGTGCTAAAAGTAAAGTTTTAGGTTGTATCACCTAAAAAAATATTCTAATATGGTGGATAACCGGGGCAGGAGCCCTCGGTTGCCTGGGTTACCGCCACTTACCACACTTTAGGTGTATTGCTTAAAGGTAAAAACGAAAAGGATAAAATGGAATGAGAAATGGGGGATGAGAAATGAGAAATGAGAAATGAGAAATGAGTAATGAGTAATGAGAATTGAGTAATGAGAAATGAATGATGAGTAGTGCTCCCCCCAACAAACAACCGCTACCCCTTTCGGAGTGGCGGTTGTTTGTTTTCTGCCTGGTATAAACTAATAGCCTGCAGCTATTGCTATAAGCACAAAATACTTTGCACTGTGCTTAGGGCGCTTACGCCTGTGGGGTTGCCGGCATAAAAGTAAACGTAGTAAGTAACGTGGGCCTGCAGGCCGGTAAATTGCTTGGTGCGCTGCTTGGTAAGGTCCAGCAAAAAAGCCACCGCGCCATTGGGTACATCCCCCACCGGTTCCGGCTCGGGTGTTGGTTCGCTTTCCTTACGAATTACAATAGCCCCGTTTTCGTCAATAATTACCCCTTCGGGCAGGGGTTTGCCGCCTACTACTATACAACCATAATACTCGGCACCGGTTACCGGGCCGCACTGCGCAAAAATTTCGGTAGTACTACCGCGCTTTAACTCAATTGCAGCAGGTACCCCGGGCTTTTGCGGTTCAGTGCTGCCCGCTTTAGTAGGCACAAAGCCCGATAACAAAATAGTGTCCTCATTACCATCGGCAATCTCATCTACATAGTCGGCCAAAAGGTCCAGCTTGGTAATAAGATTAGTGCGGGCGGTTTGGTAAGGGCCTTTTTGAGCCTTGCCGCCCTGTTTGTAGGCCGCCCGCTTGTTCAGGTATTCGTCAATAACCCCCTGATAATCTACCTGGGTTATGGGCGGGGTG
This sequence comes from uncultured Chitinophaga sp., assembly GCA_964563185.1. Classification (GTDB taxonomy): domain Bacteria; phylum Bacteroidota; class Bacteroidia; order Chitinophagales; family LD1; genus Bog-950. Next base: position 25,675 of record CAZLXD010000020.1, on the reverse strand, counting down.
GCAAAGGGGGTAGGGTTGCTGAAAACGCCATCGCGCACGCCTATGGCAAAAGTGTCGAGCGTGTCGGGGCTTGAACGGTGGTAACTAAGGCTGCAATGTTGTTTGAATGTAGTCATGATACTTGGTTTTAGGTGATTAATAATGCTTGGAACGGGCTTTAAAAGTTGCTTCACCTGTGCTGAAACTGCGTGCAGGGATGTTTGCCTTAAAAACATACTTATTTATGCTGTAAGCAGGCATGTTTGCCGCTTAAGCAGCAATGCTGGCGCTTTGTGCAAGCATGTCTATTGCACAAACACGGTTGCGTATGGCTTAAACAGCCATGTTTGTTTTGTACGCAACCGTGTTTCTTGTTTAAGCAGGCATGTTCAAGGCGTAAACATCCGGGTTTAGTCAACTTGCAGGCAAGTGTGCCGCTTATACATTCCTGCAAGAGCTTTGTGCAAGCATGTTTGGCTTAAAAACATGCTTGTAAACCCTCTATGCAAGCCTGTACGTGTTTTTGGCAGGTGTAGCCACATTTCAAAGAACAATCCTCTTTTCGAAACCAAATGTAAGGCCTGCCCACGCTCCTTTACTTGCCTTTTAAGGCAAGTGTTATATTAGAGGTAGTTCAACACCAACCCCCGTGCTGTTAAAGAGCATAGAATACAAGAGTGGCGAGGCTTTATTGATTAAGTATTATCGCCTGCTTCGTGGCCTTAGCCAGGATGAACTGGCTGATTTGTGCGGCTACACCGATGAAAGCCCCATCAGCAAATTTGAAGGTGGCAAAAATATTACCCGCGATACCCGCATTGCTTTAGCCGAAGCCCTCAGCATTGAACCCTGGCAACTGTGCAAATGGGAAATGCCCTTAGATGAATTGCGCGAAACCGTAGAGCGAATGGAACGCGAGTTTAAAGCAAAGAGGCAGGAGGAGAGGAGAAAGAGGCGGGGGAGGAGGAAGTGAAAGGAGAAGTTACTCTTTGTAATGCTCGGGAAAGTATTTACGCATAAGGGCTTTGAATTCGGGCTCTGTGCGTAATGAATTTAGTTCGGCATCTGAAACTGGGTCATAACCCTCTGATAAACCTAAAGCCAATGCTTTCTCTAAATACTCTATTGCTTCGTCTTTATACCCTTGTAAACTTAGGGCATACGACTTTCCAAAATAACCGCCCGGATATCTTGGGTCAAGGGTAATTGCTTTGTCAAAGAATTTGTATGAGTTACTATAATCTCCTTTTGTGCGGTATATATAACCTAAACCCTCTATAGACCGAGGGTCTTTAGGGTCAAGTTCAACTGCCTTTAGTAAATTCTGAATCGCTCTAACAGTATCATTTTGGTACCAATAAGACCATCCCAAAATAGCATAAACTCTATCTTCTGTTGAATCTACAAGAAGTGCTTGGTTGCAATATTTTTCAACTTGTACAAAGTTTTGCTTATCTAAACATCTGCTAGCTAAATCTAATATGGGTAAAGTCCATTTTGGCGCTAGTTGAACAGCTTTCTCTAAAAGAATAAACTCCTTTTCTAAATCTCTTTTCCAGTTAAAAAGTTTGGCTTGGTAATAATATAGATATGCAGCGTTGGGTGCTAATGCAATAGCAGTATCAAGCATGTAGATGCTATTTTCAAGCCCTGATTTCCTAAACTGTGAAATGTTATCTCCTGCTTTTAAAAAATATTCCCGTGCCCTTAAATCGTTAGTAACAATACTGTCCCCCAAAACAGACAAGGCAAGCGACATTATTTTGTAGCAAATTGTGTTACGAGAGTGTACCTCTCCCCGAGGGAGTGGCTTTCGGTTAAATTCATTGCTGTAATAAAAATTTATCCAACTCTGTGCGTGATTAATCAACGCAGCAACCAAAGCATCTTTCAAATCAGCTTGTAAGTCTTCGTTCAATTGTTTTGCTTCAAGTAGTTGATAGTAATGGTATGCCGAAATAGAATCGGGCTCAATTAACCACGAACTGTCAATAGCCATTTTAAAACCATCGTAAAGGGTTTCTACCGCAACATCGTTGCTTAGTTTTCCCTTCAAAGTTGCAACGGCCAAAAGATTGCTTTCAGTATGCCGAATATTGGCAAGCAGTTCCTGTTTGGCTTCAGCATCTACCTTGCTTACTATTTCATTTTCCATTTCCGCGCAACAAAACATTGGATTCTGCCGAGGCTTGCCGGTGGTTAAGCTCTTGGTTTCCCTGCGTAAGTTGTCTTTCACATATTTCTGTAATTCATAAAAACTTACTTCCCCGTCCTCCGGGTCATTATCTGCCAAACCTTGCAATCCATTAATTAAATAATATGAAAAAACACCCCTGCCGCCACCCCAAATTTTATCTTCCAACGATTGTTCGTTACCGGCACAACTTGTCATTTGCAATTCACCGGATTGTTTCTCCATAACTTTATTGAAAGTCCAACGCGCCCCATCGCTTTTGCCGGGCAGCTCATTACTGCGGCAGGCATCTGTGATAAGGACAACCTGAACACCTGCTGTTGTCATTTGCTTAATCTTGCTTTTCAGATTATATATCTGTATGGTTCCTCCCGCGTTATACAGATTAGGGGTCGCCTTCGTTAGGCGCATCATTAGCAAGCAAGTATGCCTCCTCTTCGTTAGCAGCATCGCCATGCCCGCTGAAATAGATGTAAACCTTATCACCTTTATTTATGGCTTTACGGGTAAGCCAACTGATTCCCCGCATCCAAATGTTGCCTGCCTTTGCGTCTTCATTTAACAGCAAACGGATGTTTGCACTATCTGTATTTCCACCGGAGTTTGAACGAAGAAAATGATAAAAAGCTATTGCATCCCGGTCGGCATAGTTAAGGGAGGGGAACTTTTGATATTTACTGATACCGACAATTAAAGCATAGGTATTGCCTTCGGGTTTTGCGGCATCGGTGTTGGTAATAGTACCGCCCTTCGTAGTTTGTGCATTTGCAAAACAAATACAGGAAACAAAAAGCGTAAACAGTAAAACTTTATTCATCAAAACTCAGGCAATTTGTATTTTGCATAACAGGCAATCTTTTAAAGACTTTCTTAAACAAGTGTAAGATATACTAATGAGGTTTTTCCACAAATTAATTTGGAGTAGCACGCTACACTAAGTATTCCGGCAACTATGCATATGGGAAATACCCTTAGATGAATTGCGCGAAACCGTAGAGCGAATGGAACGCGAGTTTAAAGCAAAGAGGCGGGAGGAGAAAAGGAAGAGGCGGGGGAGGAGGAAGTGAAAGAGAAGTTTGCGCTCCCTTATTGCCAGCCATCAGAAACCGGACGAAGTTTTTTTGAGTGAGTTTTTTTAAGGGTAGGGAAGTAAACCCGGCTAATTGTTATAAGCGTTAATCATCGCTCGAACTCTTAAAGCCTTTCATAATTCCGCGCACACTGGTGCGAACAAAATCCACTATTTCATCTTTTTCGGGGGTGTCGGCAATTTCGGCTTCAATAATTTTAAGTGCGGTAGAAGTGTTATAACCGCGTATGTAAAGGGTGCGGTAAACTTCCAGTATCTTATTTATTTGCTCGGTGTTATACCCCCTTCTTCTTAATCCGATAGAGTTTACCCCTGCATAAGTGGTAGGATGGCGGGCCGCGCGCACAAACGGAGGAATATCTTTATTCACCAAACAGCCTCCCGAAACAATCACATGCCTTCCAATGCGCGTAAACTGCTGGAAGTTGGTTGAGCCGCCAAGAATGGTAAAGTCGCCCACTTCCACGTGCCCGGCAAGGTTGGCGTTGTTGGCCAGCACACAGTTATTGCCTATGTGGCAATCGTGTGCTATATGCACATAGGCCATCAGCAGGGTGTTATCGCCAATTACAGTTTTCATGGCGGCTTCGGTGCCTTTGTTTACTGTAACGTATTCGCGTATGGTAACATTATCGCCAATTTCAACAGTTGCTTTTTCGCCTTTGTATTTTAAATCCTGCGGAATGGCCGAAATAACCGCTCCGGGAAATATTTTGCAGTTTTTGCCTATGCGTGCCCCTTCCATAATAGTTACGTGCGGGCCTATCCAGGTGCCTTCTCCAATTTTCACATCCTTCGAGATGGTTACAAAAGGCTCAATCACCACATTGTCGGCTATTTCAGCGCTGGGATGTATGTATGAGAAAGGTTGGTTCATTTATAACTGATGAGACAATGAGTAAATGACAGGATGAGTAAATGCGAAGAATAGGAAAATGGCAGGTGATACTTGCAAACACTGATAAAAAGACAATGAATCGGACGGTATAAAATACATTTACTCATTTGCTAATTAACTTATTTACTTCATTCCTACACTACTTTCCTTCCTTACGTTGAATTTTTGCCATCAGTTCGGCTTCACTTACCAGTTTGCTTCCTACATAAGCGCTGCCCTTCATTTCAATAATACCTCTGCGCATAGGCGAGAGCATTTCAAGTTTAAAAAGCACAGTATCGCCCGGAACTACGCGCTGCTTGAACTTAACTTTGTCAATTTTAATAAAGTAGGTATCGTAATTCTGTGGGTCGGGAAGTTTATGCAATACCAATATTCCGCCTGTTTGTGCCATAGCTTCTAATTGCAGCACACCGGGCATAACCGGGTTGCCGGGAAAATGCCCCTGAAAGAACTGCTCGTTGAAAGTAACGGCTTTAACCCCCACTACTTCTTCTTCGTTCAGGTGAATGATTTTATCAATAAGCAGGAAAGGATAACGGTGCGGGAGGATTTTCTCTATTCCCGTAGCATCGTACACCGGAGGTTTGTTGGGGTCGTATTGCGGAGCGGGGTCTTTCATTCGCTCCTGCTTAATGTGTGCCTTTAATACTTTGGCAAATTCTACATTGTGTTTATGGCCGGGCTTTGTGGCAATAATGTTTGCATTCATAGGTGTGCCTACCAATCCTAAATCGCCAACCACATCCAATAGTTTGTGGCGGGCAGGCTCGTTGTGGTGGTTAAGTTTAACATTGTTCAATATACCTTCTTCCACTACTGTAATATCGGGCTTATTGAACAATTCTGCCAGCCGAAGGCGCTCTTCTTCTTCAATTTGCCGGTCTACTACCACTATGGCGTTGTTTAAATCTCCACCCTTTATTAAACCTGCCTGATGAAGCATCTCCAACTCATGTAAAAAACAGAACGTGCGCGAAGGCGCAATTTCATTTTTGAAGTCGGTCATTCTATCAAGCGAGGCGTGCTGTTGGCCCAAAACCTCGCTTTTGTAGTCAATCAGGGCAGTTACCTTGTAGCGGTTGCTGGGCATAGCTAAGTATTCTACCCCGCTTTCCTTATCCACGTAGTGTATGTTCTGGCGAAGTTCAAATACCTCGCGGTCTTCATTCTGTTCGGCAAGGCCGGCCTCTTCCAATGCATTTACAAAAGGACGTGCGCTGCCGTCAATAATCGGAATCTCTATACCGTTGGTTTGTACTAGCACATTATCAATTTGCAAACCAACCAAAGCACTCATTAAGTGCTCTACAGTGGCTACCATAGCATTTCCTTTTTCTAAGGTTGTTCCTCTTTGAACAGTTGTTACCAAGTCGCAATCGGCCGGTATAACGGGGCTATCGGGCAGGTCAACCCGCTGAAACTTTATGCCGTGGTTGGGTGGGGCGGGCAGGAAAGTAACGGTAACGTTTTTCCCGGTGTGTAATCCAACTCCTGTAAGCGAAACTTCTTTCTTAATCGTTTGCTGGAAAGAATGGGTCATTCATGATTTTTAAAAGTTGGCAAAACTAAAATATTACGTTACAAACCTTTGCTACAGCTGTTTACTAATGAGGTTACTTAGTTTCTTTTCCAATTCCGCCACTTCTTTCACCAGTTCGGGTAAGCGCTTTATAGCGGCCAATTGCCGGTAATGTTCGCGGGCATCAATAGCGGGAACACCTGAAAGCCCTTTTCCCTTTTCGGTTACATCGCGGATTACTGCTGCCTGCGCCTGTATTTTTACTCCCTCGGCAATGGTAAGATGGCCTGTAATACCTGCCTGCCCCCCTATCATTACGTTTCTTCCAAACTTAGTGGAACCCGATATGCCCGCCTGAGCTGCAATAACTGTGTTATCTCCCAGTTCAACATTGTGGGCAATTTGTATCAGGTTATCCAATTTTACCCCATCGCGTATAACTGTCGAGCCAATTACTGCCCGGTCTATGCAGGTGTTGGCGCCAATCTCCACGTTATCGCCAATTACTACATTCCCTGTTTGGGGAATCTTTTTGTAAGTGCCATCGGGTTGCGGGGCAAAGCCAAAACCATCGCTACCGATAACTGCACCGGAGTGAATGATACAATGGCTGCCTATTTTACAATCGTGGTAAACTGAAACGTTAGCATAAATAGTTGTG
>CAZLXD010000020.1:9986-19321 GCA_964563185.1 uncultured Chitinophaga sp. | reverse complement strand
GTGTTATCGCCAATGGTTACGTTATCCCCTACCGATACACCGGGATAGATTGATACGTTTTTACCAATAGTTACATTGTTGCCTATGGAGGCAAAGGCGCCTAAATGCAGGTTTTCGCCATAGGTGGAGTTTTTACCAATAGAAGATTTTTCGTGTATTCCTGCCTGCTTCTGGCTGCTGTTCATGGCCGCATAGAGTTCCATGAGTTTTTGAAACGCCTGATAGGGTTCTTTAACACGAAGCGCAGCAGCGATATTCTTTGGGTTGTATTCAAGTGTTTCATCGCAAAGCAAAATACCCGCCACCGCAGTTTGCGCATAATGAAAATATTTGGGGTTAGCTAAAAAGCAGAAAGAGTCTTTGTCGGCTTCTTCAATTTTGGCGAGTTTGTTCACCCGCGCATCGGGGTTTCCTTCTAACCGGGCATTTAGTAGTGCCGCCAGTTCTTTTGCGGTTATCTCCATTCAGGGATTGTTAAAATATGCAGGTAAAACGCACTTATTGATATTTATTGCAAAGCGAAGAAAGAATTTTTCAGAAAGAATAAGCAAGCTTCTGCAAGAATGGCTAATTGGCTGAAAATGCGCCTGTCAAATGCCTTGTTTCAGGCTTGGGGAAAAAACTGGCTAAATATTTGTAAGTCTGCCGCCTTGGCTTATATTTGCCGTCCGTTTTGCAAAACCGGTTCCAACATCTCTTATTAAAATGCTGATTTAATCAGGGTTTTACTCTTTAAAAAGAATGAGGCTCTGGCATTTTCATTTGTAGTATTTGGATGATTTTTTAACTGCAACTTATATAACGTTATGGCAGAAATCCTCAGGAAAAGTGCTGAAAGAGTCAACTTCGGCAAAATTAAACTCCCGGACGAACAACCGGACTTATTGGACATACAACTCCAAACCTACAAACAGTTCATTCAGTTAGAAACTACTCCCGAAAACCGCAGGTTCGAAGGCCTGTATTCGGTGTTTCAGGAGAATTTTCCTATTACTGATACCCGCAACATTTTCGTGTTGGAGTTTATTGACTACTTTGTTGACCCGCCTCGTTATACTATGGACGAGTGTGTTGAGCGCGGTTTAACTTACTGTGTGCCTTTAAAGGCTAAGTTGAAACTTTCCTGTAACGACCCTGAACACATAGATTTCAAAACCATCGTTCAGGATGTGTTTTTAGGTAACGTTCCTTATATGACTCCGAAAGGAACATTTATTGTAAACGGTGCCGAACGTGTAATTGTATCGCAGTTGCACCGCAGCCCTGGCGTATTCTTTGGCCAGAGTTTCCACCCGAACGGAACCAAAATTTATTCTGCCCGTGTTATTCCTTTTAAAGGAGCATGGATGGAATTTGCTACAGACATTAACAACGTAATGTATGCCTACATTGACCGTAAGAAGAAATTCCCAGTTACCATGCTTTTGCGTGCCGTAGGTTACGATACCGATAAAGATATTTTGACCTTATTCGATTTAGCTGATGAAATTCAGCTAAAGACGAAGAAGGATGCCGAGAAGGCCATTGGCCGCAGATTAGCCGCAAGGGTTCTGCGTAGCTGGATGGAAGACTTTGTAGACGAAGATACCGGTGAAGTGGTATCTATTGAGCGTAACGAAGTATTGTTAGAGCGTGATACCGTTATTACTGAAGATAACGTGGAGTTGATTATTGAGTCGGGCACTAAGAGCATTTTTGCACACAAAGAAGTTCAGACAGCTGACTACTCTATCATCTTTAATACCCTTAACAAGGATACCTCTAACTCTGAAGTAGAAGCGTTAAGCCACATTTACAAGCAATTGCGTGGTTCTGAACCACCTGATGAGGAAACGGCCCGTGGAATTATAGAGAAGTTGTTCTTTAGCGATAAGCGTTACGACCTTGGTGAAGTAGGCCGCTACAAAATCAACAAAAAGCTGGAACTTGATATTGATATGGACACCCGTGTTTTAACCAAAACCGATATCATTTCTATCGTTAAATACTTAGTGAACCTTTCTAACCAGCGTGCGGAGATTGATGATATTGACCACCTGAGTAACAGAAGGGTAAGAACAGTAGGAGAGCAGTTGTATGCTCAGTTTGGAGTTGGTTTAGCCCGTATGGCCCGCACCATCCGCGAGCGTATGAATGTTCGTGATAACGAGGTGTTTACTCCGGTTGATTTGATTAACGCAAGAACTCTTTCTTCCGTAATCAACTCATTCTTCGGAACCTCACAGCTTTCTCAGTTCCTTGACCAGACTAACCCGCTGGCCGAAATCACCAACAAGCGCAGGGTATCTGCGTTAGGGCCTGGTGGTCTTTCGCGCGAGCGTGCCGGTTTCGAGGTTCGTGACGTTCACTACAGCCACTACGGCCGTTTGTGTACTATCGAAACACCGGAAGGTCCGAACATTGGTCTTATCTCTACACTTTGCGTTCACGCTAAGGTGAACAAAATGGGCTTTATTGAAACTCCTTACCGCAAGGTAGAAGCCGGTAAAGTAAACCTGAAGAGCAAGGTAGAATTCCTTACTGCTGAGGAAGAAGACTTGGTGAAGATTGCACAGAGCAACATTGAAATGGATGAGAAAGGAAACTTTAAGACAGACAAAATCAAGTCTCGTTTCCAGGGTGATTTCCCGATCCTTGAGCCAAACGATGTTCAGTATATGGACGTTGCTCCTAACCAGATTGTGGGTGTTTCGGCTTCCATGATTCCGTTTCTGGAGCATGATGACGCTAACCGTGCGTTGATGGGTTCAAACATGCAACGTCAGGCGGTGCCGCTTCTTCGTCCGCAGTCTCCTATTGTAGGAACAGGATTGGAGAAAAAAGTAGCGCAGGATTCGCGTAACCTTATCAATGCCGAAAGAGATGGCGTGGTAGAATACGTTGATGCGAACGAAATAACTATTAAATACGACAGAACAGAGGAAGAAAAACTGGTATCGTTTAAAGACGATAAAGTTACTTACAAACTTCCTAAGTTCTTAAAGACCAACCAAAGCACTTGTATTAACCTGAAGCCGTTGGTGAAAAAAGGCCAGCGTGTTTCAAAGGGGCAGGTTCTTTGCGAAGGATTTGCTACAGAAGCGGGTGAATTAGCGCTTGGTTCAAACCTGAAAGTGGCGTTCATGCCATGGAAGGGTTACAACTTCGAGGATGCGATTGTAATCAGCGAGCGCGTAGTACGCGATGACGTGTTTACATCTATCCACGTTGAGGAATTTGAAATGGAAGTTCGCGACACCAAACTGGGTGAAGAAGAACTGACACCAGATATACCTAACGTAAGTGAAGAAGCTACTAAAGACCTGGATGACAACGGTATTATCCGTGTAGGTGCCCGTGTTAAAGAAGGCGATATTCTAATTGGTAAGATTACTCCGAAGGGAGAAACTGACCCGACTCCGGAAGAGAAACTTCTCCGCGCCATCTTCGGTGATAAGGCCGGTGATGTGAAGGATGCTTCTATGAAAGTGCCACCTTCTATTGAAGGAACTGTTATCAGCAAAAAGTTGTTTGCCCGCGCTAAGAAAGACAAGACTTCAAAAGCAAAGGAAAAAACAGCTCTTGAGAAACTGGATAAGGATTTCGAGAAGAAAATGGCCGATGTAAAAGAAGTGTTGGTTGACAAACTGATGACCGTATTAAGCGGTAAAGTTTCTGCTGGTATTCAAACTGTTTACAAGGAAGAACTCATCAGCAAGGGAACCAAGTTTGCAGCTAAAACTCTTCTTGGATTAGATTACACTATTGTTGACGGAAATAACTGGACGAAGGACGAAGACACCAACGCATTGGTGAAAATGATTCTTCATAACTACAACATCCGTGCTAACGAAGAGATTGGCCGCTTTAAGCGCGAAAAGTTCAACATCTCTATAGGTGATGAACTTCCTTCAGGGGTATTGAAACTGGCTAAAGTTTACATTGCTAAAAAGCGTAAACTGAAAGTAGGTGATAAGATGGCAGGACGCCACGGTAACAAAGGTATTGTTGCCCGTATTGTTCGTGCTGAAGATATGCCGTTCCTGGAAGACGGAACACCGGTGGATATTGTATTGAATCCGCTGGGGGTGCCTTCGCGTATGAACCTCGGACAGATTTACGAAACAGTTCTTGGCTGGGCCGGCCAAAAGTTAGGAGTGAAGTTTGCTACTCCGATTTTTGACGGTGCTTCACTGGCTGAAATTGACAGCTATGTTCAAAAGGCAGGCTTACCTGAGTTTGGTTCTACATACCTGTATGATGGCGAAACCGGAGAGCGTTTTGACCAGCGCACAACCGTAGGTATCATTTACATGATTAAACTGATACACATGGTGGATGATAAGATGCACGCACGTTCTATAGGGCCATACTCCCTCATTACGCAACAGCCATTGGGCGGTAAGGCTCAGTTTGGTGGTCAGCGTTTTGGAGAAATGGAGGTGTGGGCGCTGGAGGCATACGGGGCTTCTAACATTCTTCAGGAATTGTTGACTGTGAAGTCGGATGATATTATTGGCCGGGCGAAGGCTTACGAAGCTATCGTGAAGGGTGACAATATCCCTGAAGCAGGTATCCCTGAATCGTTCAATGTATTGATGCACGAATTACGTGGATTAGCACTTGACCTGAAATTTGACTAAATCCTTTAGAGAACACTATTAAAACAAAAACGCAAATGGCAGCTAAAAGAGACCCAAAAGGCAGAGCCGATTTTTCTAAGATTACCATTATGCTTGCATCGCCAGATTCGATATTGAGCAGAAGTAACGGAGAAATTAAGAAGCCTGAAACTATCAACTATCGTACTTACAAGCCCGAAATGGAAGGTTTGTTCTGCGAGCGCGTGTTCGGACCTACCAAGGACTACGAATGTTACTGCGGTAAGTACAAGCGTATTCGTTACAAAGGCATTGTATGCGACCGTTGTGGTGTAGAAGTAACTGAAAAGAAAGTGCGCAGAGAGCGCATGGGCCACATTAAACTGACAGTGCCTGTGGTGCACATTTGGTATTTCAAGAGCCTTCCGAATAAAATAGGTTACCTGTTAGGAGTAAGCTCTAAGAAATTAGAGAGCATTGTTTACTACGAGCGTTACGTGGTAGTACAGGCGGGAAAAACGGCTGAAGGCGTAACTGTAATGACGGAGAAAGGAGAGGAGAACAAAAATCTTGCTTACCTGGATCTGCTTACCGAAGAAGAATATCTTTCGGTTTTTGAGAACGAGGCCCTTAAGAACAACCATTTACTGGAAGATACCGACCCTAACAAATTTATCGCCAAAATGGGCGCTGAGGCGGTTAAGGAACTTCTTTCGAGAATTAACCTTGATGAACTTTCGTACCAACTGCGCCATGCTGCGGCTAACGAAACTTCGCGCCAGCGTAAGTCTGAAGCCTTGAAGCGTTTGAGCGTGGTAGAGGCATTCCGTGCGGGCAATAGCCACATAGAAAACAAGCCGGAGTGGATGGTTATACAGCACCTGCCGGTTATACCACCTGAGTTGCGCCCGTTGGTGCCACTGGACGGAGGCCGTTTCGCTTCTTCTGATTTGAACGACCTTTACCGCAGGGTAATTATCCGTAACAACCGTTTGAAGAGACTGGTGGAGATTAAAGCTCCGGAAGTAATTCTTCGTAACGAGAAGCGTATGTTACAGGAAGCAATTGACTCGCTGTTCGACAATAGCCGTAAGTCAAACGCGGTGAAAGCTGAAGGAGGCCGTGCGCTGAAATCGCTTTCGGATGTATTGAAAGGTAAGCAGGGACGTTTCCGCCAGAACTTATTGGGTAAGCGTGTTGACTACTCAGGCCGTTCGGTAATTGTGGTAGGCCCTGAGTTGAAACTGCATGAGTGTGGTTTGCCTAAGGATATGGCGGCTGAATTGTTTAAGCCGTTTGTTATTCGTAAGCTGATTGAAAGAGGTATTGTAAAAACAGTAAAGAGCGCTAAGAAATTAGTAGATAAGAAAGAGCCGGTTATTTGGGATATTCTTGAAAACGTGCTGAAGGGACACCCGGTAATGTTGAACCGTGCCCCCACGCTGCACCGTCTTTCTATTCAGGCGTTCCTTCCTAAGTTAATTGAAGGAAAGGCTATTCAACTTCACCCGCTGGTTTGTACCGCGTTTAACGCTGACTTTGACGGTGACCAGATGGCCGTACACGTGCCGCTGAGCAACGCCTCTATTTTGGAAGCGCAGTTGCTGATGCTTTCATCGCACAACATTTTGAACCCGCAAAACGGAACTCCGGTTACGCTTCCTTCGCAGGACATGGTTCTTGGTCTTTACTATATGACCAAGGAAAAGAGAACTACGAAAGAAGAAGTGGTAAAAGGACAAGGCTTAACTTTCTACGGTGCCGAAGAAGCATTGATTGCCCTGAACGAAGGCCGTGCTGAACTGCACAGCGTAGTAAAGTGCCGTGTGCGTGTGAAGAACGAAAAAGGCGAACTGGTTTACAAGGTAATTGAAACCACCATTGGCCGTATTATCTTCAACCAGGTGGTACCTGAAAATGTAGGCTTTGTAAACAAGCTGTTGGGTAAAAAGCAGTTGAAGGATGTAATCGGCCAGATATTGGCAGAAACCAACATTCCTACTACCGCTAAGTTCCTCGATGATATTAAGAAGCTTGGATTCTTCTACTCCTTTAAAGGCGGATTGAGCTTTAACCTGCGCGATGTGGTAACTCCAACGCACAAGGAAAAGCTGGTGAAAGATGCTCAGCAGAAAGTAGACGAGATTTTCGAGAGCTACCAAATGGGATTCATTACCGATAAAGAGCGCTTTAACCAGGTAGTGGATATTTGGACGCATACCGACAGCCAGTTGACCATTCAGCTGATGAAGCAGATTGCCGAAGACCGTCAGGGCTTCAACTCTATCTTCATGATGTTGGATTCAGGAGCGAGAGGTAGCAAGCAGCAGATTAAGCAGCTTTCGGGTATGAGAGGTTTGATGGCCAAGCCGCGTAAGTCGGGTTCGACAGGAGCGGAGGTTATTGAAAACCCGGTATTGGCAAACTTTAAAGAAGGTTTGTCGGTATTGGAATACTTTATCTCTACCCACGGTGCCCGTAAAGGTCTTTCCGATACGGCTTTGAAAACGGCCGATGCCTGTTACCTGACCAGAAGGTTAGTGGATGTGGCACAGGATGTTGTTATTAACGAAGAAGACTGTGCAACACTGCGTGGTATTGCCGTTACTGCACTGAAGGAAAATGAAAACATTGTAGAGCCGCTTTACGACAGAATTTTAGGACGCACTTCGCTGAACGATGTGTACCACCCTGAAACCGATGAACTGTTGGCTGCTGCCGGTCAGGATATTGATGAGGTAATAGCCGCCCGTATTCAAAAGAGCGGATTGGAGCAAATTGAAATACGTTCGGTATTAACCTGCGAAAGCAAGAAGGGCTGCTGCGTAAAATGTTACGGCCGCAACCTGGCTACCAACCGTATGGCCGAGCGTGGCGATGCAGTAGGTATTATTGCCGCACAAAGTATCGGTGAACCGGGAACTCAGTTGACCCTCCGTACCTTCCACGTGGGTGGTATTGCCAGCTTAGGTACTTCTGAAAGCCAGATTACAGCCCGCTTTGACGGTGTGCTGCAATTAGACGGTGTAAGAACAACTACCGGGGTGGATGAAAACGGTGAGAAGATAAACATTGTAATTGGCCGTACCGGTGAAATGAGAATTGTGAAGGACGACAACCCTGATAAGATTCTTATAAGCACTCATATTCCTTACGGTTCGCAGATTTTTGTGAAAGACGGTAAGGCGGTGAAGAAGGGCGACCTGATTTGTAAGTGGGACCCGTATAACAACGTAATAGTTGCAGAAGTAAACGGTAAGGTGAAGTTTGAACACATTATTGAAAACGTTACTTACCGCGATGAAATGGACGAACAAACCGGCCACCGCGAAAAGGTAATTATTGAAACCAAGGATAAAACCAAGGCTCCTTCACTGTTAATTGAGCACGGTAAAGAAGGCAAGGTGTACAACCTGCCGGTTGGTGCCCACATTATTGCTGCCAACGGGCAGGAAGTGAAGCACGGTGATATTATTGCCAAGATACCCCGCGTAATGGGTAAGGTAAAGGATATTACGGGTGGTCTTCCGCGTGTAACCGAATTGTTTGAAGCACGTAACCCGAGCAACCCGGCTGTAGTGGCCGAAATTGACGGTGTGGTGCGCTTTGGAGGCGTAAAGCGTGGTAACCGCGAAATTATTGTGGAAAGCCGCGATGGTGAGATTATGAAATATCTGGCTCCGCTTTCAAAACACATTCTTGTACAGGAGCAGGACTTTGTGCGCGCAGGAACTCCGCTTTCTGACGGGGCTACAACCCCTACCGATATTCTTCGTATTAAAGGACCTTTTGCGGTTCAGGAATACTTAGTAAACGAAATTCAGGAAGTATACCGCTTACAGGGTATCAAAATCAACGATAAGCACATTGAGGTAATTGTTCGCCAAATGATGAGCAAGATGATTATTGACGACCCGGGCGATACCATGTTCCTGGAAGGCGCTTCGGTAGAAAAGTTTGCCCTGTTGGATGCCAACGATGAAATTTACGATAAGAAAGTAGTAACCGAAGCAGGTGGTTCTGAAAACCTGCGTGCCGGGCAAATTGTAACCCTGCGCCAGGTGCGCGATGAAAACTCGCTGCTGAAGCGTGCCGATAAGCAATTGGTAGAGTTCCGCGATGCTATACCGGCCACTGCCACACCGCAGTTGCAGGGTATTACCCGCGCCTCGCTTTCTACTTACTCGTGGATTTCGGCTGCTTCGTTCCAGGAAACCACCAAGGTACTCAGCACCGCGTCTATTGCCGCTAAGCGCGATTACCTGGAAGGTTTGAAAGAGAACGTTATTGTAGGCCACCGCATACCTGCGGGAACCGGCCTTCGCGATTTCAGCGAGATAATTGTTACCCATACCGAAACCTTGAAGGAGTTAGAGGAAAAAGCGCCTGAAAGCGGTGTAGAACTGATAGGCTAATGAAGTAAACACTAATCAACCTAAAGCCCTTCCGGTAACGGAGGGGCTTTTTTTATGCCCTTAGCCTGCTTGTCGCGCGGGGGCCAACGTAGGTAGAAGGGGTAAGGCAAATTCCGGTGTTTGTCTTTATCACTTTTCCCAATTCCATCATTGTGACAGACGCATACGGAGAACTCCGTAACCTCCCATCACTTTGACGGACGCATACGGGGAACTCCGTAGCTTCCCATCACTTTGACGGATGCTTACGGGGAACTCCGTAGCCTCCCATCACTTTGACAGGCGCTTACGGGGAACTCCGTAGCCTCCTATCACTTTGACGGACGTTTACGGAGAAGTC
>CAZLXD010000020.1:0-9886 GCA_964563185.1 uncultured Chitinophaga sp. | reverse complement strand
ACTCCGTAGCCTCCCATCACTTTGACAGGCGCTTACGGGGAACTCCGTAGCCTCCCATCACTTTGACAGGCGCTTACGGGGAACTCCGTAGCCTCCTATCACTTTGACGGACGTTTACGGAGAAGTCAGTAGCCTTCTATCACTTTGACGGGCGCTTACGGAGAACTCCGTAGCTTCCTATCACTTTGACGGGAGTATACGGAGAAGTCCGTAGCTTCCCGTCATTTTCCGCCATAGCCAGTCGCCTGACCGGCTATTTAAATGGTGGTTGGTCAGGCGACTCAACCACGGCATGGCTTCCCATCACTTTATCGAATGCTTACGGGGAAGTCCGTAACTAAACCCACCTTCTGCTCTCTTTTATCCTTCTCGAAAACTAAAAACCTATTACCTAAAACTTAAAACTCTCCTCTTACTACTTACCGCCTAAAACTTACTTTTGCCCACATGCTTCACCGGCTTACCATAAAAAACTATGCAATCATCGAACGCCTCGAAATGGAGTTCAGCGAGCGCATGAACATTATTACCGGTGAAACAGGGGCCGGAAAATCTATTTTGGTGGGAGCGCTGGGCCTTATACTGGGCGAGCGGGCCGATACCAAAGTCCTTTACAATGCTGAAGAAAAATGCGTGGTGGAGGCCGACTTTGATGTAACGGGCTACCAACTAAAAAGCTTTTTTGCCGAAAACGAGTTGGACTACGAAGCCCATACCATTGTGCGCAGAGAAATCAACCAAAACGGAAAATCGCGCGCTTTTGTGAACGATACCCCGGTTACGCTTACCGTATTAAAAGACTTAGGCGAAAAGTTGGTAAACCTGCACAACCAGCACCAAACTTTAGAGCTTACACAGGCAGGCTTTCAGTTAAGCGTGGTAGATGCACTGGCAAAAACCGATGCGTTGTTAGCCGATTACAAACACAAATTCGCTACTTACAAAAAGGCTTTTAAACAGTTAGAAGCCTTAACGGCACAGTACCGCGCAGTAGCTGCCGAATTAGACTACCTGCAGTTTCAGTTAACCGAACTGGCCGAGGCAAATCTTACAACCGGTGAGCAGGAACTACTCGAAGCAGAGCAAAGCACCCTTACCAATGTGGAAGAAATTAAGCGCGCCCTGCAAAGCGCCATCAGCATTCTGCAGGGCAACGAAAGTGCCGCACTCGACCAACTAAGCGAGGCACAGGGGCAGTTGAAGAACGTAAAGAATCTGAACCCCGACATTCAGGCACTAAGCGCCCGCTTACAAAGCGCCAACGAGGAACTGAAAGATATTACGCAGGAATTAGAACATGTGCAGGAAAGCACCACCCTTGACCCTGAAAGGCTGGAAGAAGTAAATGCCCGGCTCAACACCATTTACCGGTTGCAGAAAAAGCACAATGTTATCACTCTCGAAGAACTGCTGAACATACAGGCCGAACTGGAAGCGAAAGTGCTGGGCGTAACCAACAACAGCGATGAAATAGAAAAGCTAAAGGGCGAAATGGAAAAACAGTTCAACGAACTGCTCTCGGTTTCTGAGGTACTTCATTCCACGCGCGAAAAAGTGATGCGCGAGTTTCAGAACAATGTGGTGGTGCTGCTTACCAAAGTGGGTATGCCCAATGCTTCTTTCAAAATAGATATCCGAAAACTGGAACCGCACCAGTTAAATGAGAACGGCCTCACGCAAATTACCTTCCTGTTCTCGGCTAACAAAGGTTTTGCCGCACAGGAAATTAAAGACGTAGCCAGTGGCGGGGAACTGTCGCGGCTTATGCTTTGCATCAAATCTCTCATTGCCGATGCTATAGAATTGCCTACGCTTATCTTCGATGAAATAGACACGGGTATTTCGGGCGAAGTGGCACTTAAAGTAGGAGAGATAATGAAGAAGCTCTCCCGCAATCACCAGTTGGTAGCTATTACTCACTTACCACAAATTGCCCGCACAGCCGATGCACATTTGTATATCTACAAAGAAACTGCGGGCAGCCGCACTTCCACACGCATTAAGCGGTTGGCAGGGGAGGAGCGTATTATTGAAATTGCCAAAATGCTCAGTGGCGAAAAGCCCACCGAAGCCGCTTTAGCCAACGCCCGCGAAATGGTAGCAGAGTAGCAAAGTGTTTTATATTCCCGCGTGTTTCACTTTCTTTACTGTCGGTAAAACTATTAAATGAATAAGTTGTTTGTTCTTCTTGCTTTAACAGCAACCTTCTTTTTAAATGCGAATCGTTTATCGGCACAAACCTGCCAGGTAGATACCAACAACTTCGAAACAATTACTCCCGTAAACGATAGCCTTCCGTGTATTGAGCGCGGGGTTCCCTATCAGGCGGTAATACATTTTTTCTGCCCTCCTCAAATTGCCGGAATAGATATCTACTCTATTCAGGTAACTAATTTTCTTAACCTGCCTGCCGGAATAAACTATGCCTGCACACCGGCTAATTGCACGCTTTATCCCTGGGACCATGCATGTATGTTAATTTACGGTACTACTACCGATACTACAGGCGAATATCAAATTGATTACAACGGATTTGCCAATACCGCACAGGGGAATGCTTCATTCGATTACCTGCAAAGTTTAGGTATGTTGCCCGAATATTACCTAAAGGTAATTGAGCCGGGCGACCCTTGCCGCGAGGCAATTAACACAGGCATAGGCTCAGTAGCATTGCAGAATAATTTTTCGGTGTATCCTAACCCTACTAAGGGTACCATTACTGTCGACCTCGGCAAAGCATCGGTGCCTGCCACTGTTTCGGTGGTTGATTTTACCGGCCGTTTAATTTTTGAAGAAAGGGTAAGCAATAAAACAAAACTGTCAGTTAATCTGGCCAACGAAATTGAAGGCATATACTTAGTGCAGGTGCGCACGGCCGCTGGCGTGCAGGCGCAAAAAATTTCTGTAGAGTAAACTCGGGTTATGAATAATTTACTGCAAGGCAAACGCGGAATCATTTTCGGAGCATTAGACGAAAACTCTATAGCCTGGAAAGTGGCACTTAAAACTCATCAGCAGGGCGCAAAATTCATTTTATCGAACGCCCCCGTGGCATTGCGCATGGGCGAAATAAACAAACTGGCTACAGCGTGTAACACCACAGTAATTGCAGCCGATGCCACTTCGGTAGAGGATTTAGAAAAGTTAATACAGCAATCAACCGAACAGTTAGGCGGAAAGCTGGACTTCATACTTCACTCCATTGGTATGTCGCCAAATGTGCGCAAGGGCAAATCATATACCGATGTTAACTACGAGTGGTTCCAAAAGACTTTAGATATATCGGCACTCTCCTTACATAAAACCCTGCAGGTTTGTATAAAGCACGATGCTATAAACGAATGGGGAAGTGTAGTGGCACTTACCTACATAGCCGGTCAGCGTGCCTTTCCGGGTTATGGCGATATGGCCGATGCAAAAGCTACGCTGGAATCTATTGTTCGCTCCTTTGGCTACTACTATGGCCACCACAAAAAGGTGCGGGTAAATTCAGTTTCGCAATCACCTACTATGACTACCGCAGGCAGTGGCATCAAAGGGTTCGATACTTTTTTCGGCTTTGCCGATAAAATGAGCCCGCTCGGAAACGCTCCTGCCGAAAACTGTGCAAATTACTGTATCTCCCTCTTTAGCGACTTAACCCGCTATGTAACTATGCAAAACCTTTACCACGATGGAGGCTTCTCTAACATGGGTGTAAGCGAAGCAATAATGAATCAGTTTAGTAAGGAACAATAACTTTTCAGAAAGCTATAAAACAAAGAAGCCCGAAATATTTCGGGCTTCTTTGTTTCTATTATTCACCGGCTTGCGGCTCGGCTTTCTTCTTGGGCGTTTTCAGAGTTATCTTCAACTCGTCAGCCGCTTTGTTCAATTCAATATTAAACGTATCACCCGGCTTGGCATTGGCACGTAATATTTCTTCAGCCAACGGGTCTTCTATATACTTCTGAATAGCTCTGTGTAAAGGCCGTGCACCAAACTGGGGGTCGTAACCTCTTTCGGCAAGAAAGTCCTTGGCTTCATCCGTTAACTTAATATCGAAACCAAGTTCTTTAACGCGTTTCAGTACATCTTTTAATGCTATGTCAATTATTTTGAAAATAGATTCCTTTTCCAGGGAATTGAAGATAATCACATCGTCAATTCTGTTCAGAAACTCAGGCGAGAAAGTTCTCTTCAACGCTTTAGTAATCACATTCTTCGACATCTCATCGCTCTGAGTATTGCGGGCTGAAGTAGCAAACCCAACTCCGGTTCCAAAATCTTTCAGGTCGCGCGCACCAATATTCGATGTCATAATGATGAGGGTATTCTTGAAATCTACCCTGCGGCCTAAGCTGTCAGTCAGTATACCATCATCAAACACCTGCAACAGAATGTTGAATACATCAGGGTGTGCTTTCTCAATTTCATCCAGCAATACCACGCTGTAAGGTTTGCGTCTTACCTTTTCGGTTAACTGTCCGCCTTCCTCGTATCCAACATATCCCGGAGGCGCACCCACTAAGCGGCTTACACTAAATTTCTCCATGTATTCGCTCATATCAATTCTTATCAGCGAATCTTCCGAGTCAAACAAGTAGCGGGCAATGGCTTTGGCTAACTCAGTTTTACCAACACCGGTAGGCCCAAGGAAAATAAATGTTCCGATTGGTTTTTTGGGATCCTTTAACCCCACACGGTTGCGTTGAATAGCTTTCACTACTTTTTGCACGGCTTCATCCTGGCCAACTACTGCGCCTTTAATTTCACCGCTCATGTTCACCAGCTTGTTGCTTTCTGTTTGAGCTACCTTAGTTACCGGAATTCCCGTCATCATGGCCACAACTTCGGCAATATCTTCCTCGCTTACAGGATAACGCTTGGTCTTCGATTCCTCATCCCACTGATTCTTTGCCTTGTCTAAATCTTCCAGTAACTTCTTCTCCGTATCACGCAGGCGGGCGGCCTCTTCATACTTCTGGCTTTTTACCACCTGATTTTTCTCTACCTTAATTTCCTCCACCTTCTTCTCCAGTTCAATAATATTCTTTGGAACGTGAATGTTCTTAAGGTGAACGCGCGCACCCACTTCATCCATTACATCAATCGCTTTATCAGGTAAAAACCTGTCGGTGATATAACGGGTAGAAAGCTTTACGCAGGCATCTACGGCTTCTTTTGAATATTCCACGTTATGGTACTCTTCGTATTTCGGACGAATGTTGTTGAGTATCTGGATAGCCTCTTCGGGTGATGGCGGGTCTACCATTACCTGCTGAAACCTGCGGGCAAGTGCTCCGTCTTTTTCAATATATTGACGATACTCATCCAAGGTTGAAGCACCTATACATTGTAGTTCGCCACGAGCTAAGGCCGGTTTAAAAATGTTGGAGGCGTCCAAAGAACCTGTGGCACCACCTGCCCCTACGATGGTATGTATCTCGTCAATAAACAGAATTACATCACGGTTTTTCTCTAATTCGTTCATGATGGCTTTCATGCGCTCCTCAAACTGTCCACGGTATTTTGTTCCCGCTACTAAGGCTGCTAAATCCAACATCACAATTCGCTTGTTGAATAAAACACGAGAAACTTTTTTCTGAACAATGCGAAGGGCAAGGCCTTCCACAATAGCTGTTTTACCTACACCGGGCTCACCTATCAGAATGGGGTTGTTCTTTTTCCTTCTTGAAAGTATTTGCGATACACGTTCAATTTCGTTTTCACGGCCTACAATCGGGTCAAGTGTTCCTTCTTCAGCCATGTGGGTTACATCCCTACCAAAATTGTCAAGCACCGGAGTTTTTGACTTTGTATTTCCCGGTTTCTTACTCTGTGAATATCCTTTTGATTTTTCTTCTTCAAAAGGTTCATCCTCTCCCGGGTCATTGGGTAACTCAGCCTTAATGTCGTTTTGCACAATGTCTAACTCCTGCTTAAATACATCATAGTCCACATCAAACTGTATAAGTAACTGAGTAACTACGTTGTCTTTGTTCTTCAGAATAGAAAGCATCAGGTGTTCAGTGCCAATTACATCGCTCTTCATAACTTTAGCTTCCAAAACGGTAATCTTAAGTACTTTTTCAGCCTGTTTTGTTAAAGGTAGGTTATTCGGGTTAAAGTTGACCTTAGCGCTTTTGTCTTTTATGGAGTCTTCAATGGTCTTCCTCAGCATCACGGGGTCAACATCTAAACTTTTCAGGGTTTTTATAGCCAGGCCCTCTCCCTCTCTTATCAGGCCTAGTACCAAGTGCTCTACTCCTATAAAGTCATGACTCAATCTCAGTGCTTCCTCGCGGCTGTATGATATTACTTCCTTTACTTTCGGTGAAAATTTTGCTTCCATTTTAATGGTTTGGTCAAATATTAAACCAACATCTATTGTTTCCAAAATGTCGGATAATCGTTGTTACAGCATGTGGGAAACAATCTGTTTGCTCCGATTGTTGTCAAACCTACGCCAATTCTTCTGAAACAACAAAAAACGGCATTACCTCAAACTTTCTGTTTCCCAACAGTATTTTATTAAAAGAATCCTTTTGCATACATTCGCCCGAGTTTAGTTTATGAATGGGAAATTTTTAGTTTAGGGCTGAAATTGATTTTTGCCTGATAAAAAGAACAGGGTATGAAGTTCCAAGTAGATAAAAGAGACCGCTTAGTGATTGTTAAACTGAACGAGGAAAAATTGTTAAGCAATTTGGCTCCACAGCTAAAGTCTGAACTGGTAATTCTGAACAACGAAGGCTTTCGGAATATTGTGTTGGATTTAACTGATGTTCAGTTTGTTGACTCATCGGGGCTGAGTGCATTGCTGGTTGGAAACCGCCTATGCAAAGAAGCCAGTGGTATTTTTGTGCTTACTGGACTGAATGCTCACATACAAAAGTTGATTAAGATTTCGCAACTGGAGCCTATCTTAAATATAGTTCCTTCCCTAAACGAGTCGGTTGACTATGTAATGATGGAAGAACTTGACCGCGACCTTAAGGGTTAAAATTTGCTTAAATGCAGTTTGAAGTTACTATTCTGGGCAGCAACAGTGCTATTCCTGCATTTGACCGACATCCATCTTCTCAAATTTTGAATTACAACGGCAGTTTGTTTATGATTGACTGTGGCGAAGGCACACAGTTTCGTATGAACAAATTCGGAGTGAAGCGTGGACGGCTTGATAATATCTTTATTTCGCACCTGCATGGCGATCATTACTTCGGTTTAATTGGCCTGCTTACTTCTTTCAATCTTAACTGGCGCGACCACTGCCTGAATATTTACGGCCCACCCGAGTTGCAGGAAATTATCAATGTTCATTTCAAGCATTCACAAACTAAACTTAGATACGACATACATTTTCACCCGATTAAGGCTGATGTCCCCAGAATTATTTATGATGATGGTTTACTTACCGTGGAAACTATCATTTTGGAGCACCGATTGCCTACTACGGGTTTTTTGTTCAGAGAGAAGAAAAACCTGCGTAAGATAGTACAGGGTAAAGTGGAGGAGTATAATGTGCCTTTTGAGTTCCTTTCTGAGATAAAAAAGGGGGCTGATTTTGTAGATGAAAGAGGAATACGGATTCCTAATTCCGAGTTGACGGCAGATCCGGCCCGTCCATTCTCGTATGCGTATTGTAGTGATACTATTTACACCGAGGAATATCTTGATCAGATAAATGGTGTAGACTTACTATATCATGAGTCAACCTTTACCCAAGAACATGCTTTTAGAGCGAAAGAGACGTTCCATTGTACTACTAAAGAAGCCGCACAAATTGCCCTGAAAGCCGGTGCAGGAGAACTTCTTATCGGGCATTTTTCAGCCCGGTATGCCGAATTAGATATTCTACTAAACGAAAGCCGGGAAGTTTTTCTTAATACAAGTATAGCTGAGGAAGGCAAAACGTTTTTGGTAAGTGCATCGCATAAATTTTTTGCTGAGACTCAGGGGTGATGTAAACTTTACATGGCTATTTTCGCTACACCCATTCCAATGATTCCATTCTTTAGAACTACTTTAACGGGAAATGAGAGCAAGTATGTAAACCTGGCTTTACAAGATGCGGATGTGCTAACTCGTAAAGAGTTTTCCAATAAATGCGAAAACTGGTTTAATGAGAATCATGGCCTGAAGAATTTTTTCCTTACGAAGTCATGCACAGCTTCTTTAGAGTTGGCTGCCATTGTGCTGAATATCCAACCGGGCGATGAGGTTATTATGCCATCCTTTGCTTTTGTTTCATGTGCCAATGCATTTGCTCTGAGGGGTGCAGTTTGCGTTTTTGTTGATGTTCACCCGGAAACAATGAATATTGACGAAGCCGGAATTGAGAAAGCGATTACTTCCAAAACTAAAGCAATTGTTACTGTAAACTATGCTTCAATAGCATGCAACTATGAGGCAATAAAAGAAATCGCCTCACGACACGGGTTATACGTGGTGGAAGATAATGCGCACGGAATTGGCGCAAAACAGGATGATCAATTCTTAGGCACCTATGGAGATGTCTCAACTTTCAGTTTTGACCATTTGAAGAACATAACCTGCATACAGGGTGGTGGAATTACAATAAATAATGAAGAGCTGCTGGAAAAGTTTTATGTAGCTTACGAATTTGGAACAAACAGAAGGTCATTCTTTAGCGGAAATGCAGATAGGTATGAGTGGAAGGGGCTAGGCTCTAATTTCCCTTTGGCTGAACTTAATGCAGCTATGCTTTTTTCACAGTTGGAGGAGATAGAGACGATAAATGAAAGTTTCGTAAATCTGTGGAGTAATTATCATGTTCTTTTAGGGGAAATGGAGCAACAGTGGAACATTCAAATTCCTAAAACTCCCGCAGGAGCCCGATATAATGGGCACTGTTTTTATATCAAAACAAGAACTCCGGAAGAAAGGACTAATCTGCTGGCCTATTTTAATGAGAATGGTGTGGCAGCGCAGTTTCATTACACAGAATTGTTTAATAGCGAGTTTGGGAAAAAGCAAGGGCGATATTCCGGTAAAGGTGATACTGCTGCAATTGATAGTCGAAAATTATTGCGGTTACCGCTTTACTACGCCATGCCACAGAGCTATTTGTATCAAGTTGTACAAGTGCTCAGTTCTTTTTATGAAGCGAAGTTATAGGTAATACGCACTATGAATACAAACGTGATTTATTGAATTGGGTATTTAAATGGCTAACGATTATAAACAAAAGCTTCAATGATTTGGCACCACAGCGGTTTGCTATTATTTTTTAAAATTCCATATTTAACGTTTTACAAATCCAGTTCACAAAGCACTTTTCTTTCTTTATACTTTCAGTTAGTTGTGATTCGATTTTAACAAGATAAGGTTTTATTCAAATTGCATTTAAACATGCTTGACTTAAGCACACAACGTAAAATTTATAAAACCATTAAGGGGGGGAAACCAAATCAATGGAATTACTTAAAGGAAGTATGGAGTTCGCGCCACCTGATTTTAAGTTTTGCTTTGCGAGATTTGAAAGTGCAATACGCACAAACCTATTTAGGAGTTTTATGGTCCGTGATTCAGCCCCTTACGGCTTTGCTCATTTTTACATTCTTTTTTCAGCGGGTAGTTCCTTTGCAAATTAATGTACCCTATGCAGCATTTGCCTTTACCGGAATTCTAGGTTGGTTTTATTTTACCGCACTGGTCGGTCATGCCGGCACTGTATTAATGCATAATCAGCAAATAATTAAAAAAATTCAGTTCCCTCGATTGGTTCTTCCATTGTCAAAAGCATTGGTAGGTATGGTTGAATTCGGAATTTCGTTGTTGATTTTGTTAGCTGTGTTGTTAGGCAGCGGCTGTTCCATTTCCGATAGGATTATATTGCTGCCGGTTATTGTACTAGCAAATATTATAACCGGTCTATCACTTG
>CAZLXD010000019.1:17847-26666 GCA_964563185.1 uncultured Chitinophaga sp. | reverse complement strand
CCTTCCCTCATAAGGGTCAAACATGTATTGGAACAGTTTTCCGTTAAGCGCCTCATTTGCATTGGAATACACCAAACGAACGGTGGTAATAGAAGCTATCGCCCCCCCTTTGCCGTTGGTAATAAGCCATTCACCGGCTGTGCGGTCGGGTAAATCGTAGCGGCTGAACTCGCAGGTAGCGGTAACAAACAGCGGCAGTTTCTCCTTGTTCTGTAACTGCACAATATCCGCCATGTTAAATATGCGTTCGTGTGCCCAGTTGGTTTCG
Organism: uncultured Chitinophaga sp.; assembly: GCA_964563185.1. Taxonomy (GTDB): domain Bacteria; phylum Bacteroidota; class Bacteroidia; order Chitinophagales; family LD1; genus Bog-950. The sequence continues at coordinate 26,398 of CAZLXD010000019.1, read as the reverse complement.
CCTCCGTGGCCAATCAAGTTAATAATTAAACTGCCGGAGTTAAGGCGGTTAAGTATGGCGGTGCTTACATCGGGGTAACGGTCGCCTGCCGGAGTTGAAAGCTGCTTGTAGGCATCCAGATATATTTTATCGTAGTTGTAAACCGGATAGGCCGTACGGGTAGCTTCGCATATATTTTCCGAACCGCTTAAGTGCGTGTTGCTGTCCTCATCATCGCCAATAAAGGTGACCATGTTTCGCCAGCTGTTGTTCGAGGTAATTTCAAGGCAGGAAAGCCCTGAAGCCGCAGGGAATTTATAGTTCTTGATTTTGTTGACCACTTCCCAGGCCTCCTGCTCGGTTTCCACCGGAATGCGGCCAATGGAAAGGTCCATCTTTTGCGCTGAGTTGGAAATATCCCCACCTTCATTTACATCAAGCAAACCAAAAAAATCATCGGAAGTATAGCTTTGAACCTGGCTATACGATTCGTAGCTCTGGTAAGTGGGAACAAAGTTCTTGTTTCCTGCTATGCGGTCTTTCGGGTCGTACGAGCCATCGCCCATCAGCAAAAGATAGCGCGGCATAAGGGCAGTATCGCCTGCTGCACGGTCGTATAACATGCGCATAAAGTTGCGTATAGCGGAAATATCGGGCTTACCGCAGCCGAACTCGTTGTAAATTTCTGTCAGCTTCACCACGCTTACCGAAATACCCCGGTGTGTGCGGTGGAAACTTGCTAACTCTTCCGATGGAGCCACAAAGCCATCGTAGCTCACAATTATCATATCCGGCTCGGCAAAGCTGTGCAGGTTCTGGTTGCCAATCTGCCCTATGTATTCGGGCGAACCGAAACCTGCATAAGGATTGAAAGCTATAAACTCGCGCATGTTGTCGGTAGCGGAAACAAAAGAGAGTTGCGAACCGCTAAGGGTAGCGCTCATTTGCTGTATGTTTCCTACATCGGTTACATCCCACACGCGCAGGTTGCTATTGGCATTTTGCAGGCGGAACTCAGAAATGTTTCCGGAACCTACCGAAGCAATACAGCGAAAGGTCATGGCATCGCCTACCATGCTCAGGCTGCGGTTTAAGTGCAGCTCAAAATAGTTAATGTAAGTGGCGGCAGTTCCGGCAGGGTCAACACTTACATTAAAAGTGTAGCCAACATTTATTTGAGGTGAAGTAGCATTGTAGTTAGCAGTGGCGGTGTATGGTATAGCCCCGGCAGGGTATGCATTATTGGGGTTTATTCCGCTATCGAAATGTGTAATGAGCGTTTGCCCGTTAATATTTACAGTGGTGTTGGAGCCATAGCTTGTTTTTGCTCCTATGTATGAAATAAGTTTAACGGGATACGAGGTAACAAGATTGGGAAAGTTGTAGGAAAAACTTTTTGTGTTATTAAAACTCGTCATTTTATCTCCCAGCCAAATCCGCCCGCTTTTAATAGTGTTTTCTTCATCCTGATCGCGGTAAACATGGTCGTCAAATTCAGTTATAGTTTGGTTTGGCGTACCTGCCGAAGAAGCAACACTAACCCGCTTACCGGTTCCTGCATCGGTAGTTAAGAAGTAAAAGTTCTTATCTGAAAACAGGTTTTTTTCGTGGGTAAAGGTTTGAGCGGAAGAATTGTAAATCCACTGGTCGGCCATTTGTCCGTAAAAAAGGAGGTAATCATCCGGGTCGAACTGATTGTTGCTGTTGTTATCTATTAACAGAGTAGGATTCTCCAGCAAATCATCAGGATACGCTATATCGTTTCTATCGGGCAACATACCCCCGCCATTTCCGAAAATGGCGAGTTTGTTCAGGTTGATGGAGGCAGGGTTGATGTTCAGCGTGTTTTTAACAAAGTTGTAATCTACCTTATACATTCCATCGGCACTAACGGCTATTTTGTACCAGGTGCCGCTGGCTAATACCGAATTAGACGCATATGAATTCCCGGCTTTATGTTGTGGCTTAGGAACAACAGACAATCGTAAAGTGAACGACTCTAATTTTTCAATTTGCCCGCCTGAATTTTTGCGGAAAGGAAGAATTTCAATATAAGCAGAAGGTCTTTTCCTGTGCCAGGATACTGCTGAAGAAACTTCAGCTTTTTCGCTAACAAAGTCCTTCGCCTGGTTATCAATGCCAGCAGGGGAATAAACAGGGTTGAGGATTTGAGCGGTTATTTCGGCATTTGAGTTAAGTGGTAAAGATTCCGTGTAAACAGGGAGAAGCCCATATTTTTCAAGATGGCTGGCAGAGGGAAATGTAGGCTGAGTGACGGTTTTGCCATCTATAGTAGAAAAGGTTTTCGCTTTTGATTCCCACACTATTACCCGCTTGTAATCCTGTGCTTTGGCAAGCCCAGAGATTAACAGCACAAACACCACTACCGAAACAACATATTTATACTTCATACTGCGATAAAACAAACGTATCATTATTTTTGGGCGCTTTAAACCGAAAATGCGCAATAAAACGAGGCAGTTTCGGTTTTATTTCGCGGGCGGTTCATTTTTGTTCCACCCATAAATATTTGCAAAGTTGCTTAAACCATTTCAATACTTCTCTTCGCTCGTAATAACATTTGCCTGTTCATTAAGTTCTTTGTTGGCGCAGGATGTAGCTATGAGCCAGTATTTCTCGGCTCCGCTGCATCTCAATCCGGCATTGGCGGGTATTTCGTACGGGCCACGTGTAACGGCCAATTACCGCAACCAATGGAGCGGCATGGGCGATGGTTTTAACGGAGGCTACACTACGTACATGGCGGGGTTCGACATGCACATTGCAAAAATAAAGGGCGGCATCGGAGCCCTTTTTACAGCCGACCAGGTTATGAATGGTATATACGGCAGCTATCGTGCAACTATAATGTACTCGCAGCAGTTTAAGATTAACCGTAAAATGGCTATTAAGCTAGGCATTGAAGGCAGCTACATACACACCCGGATTAAGTGGAACGATTTGCTGTGGAGCGACATGATAAACCCTTACACCGGCTTTTATAACAACGTAAATATTCCGAACAACACCAATGAACCTATGCCCGGGTTAACGGCTATGCACCAGGGCGATGTAGGAGCCGGAATCCTGTTTTTTACCGAGAAACTTTATGTGGGTTTTGCCGTAAACAATCTGCTTATGCGCAAAGAATCGTTTAGCGGTTTAAGCGGCACTGTTCCGCCAAAATTTACCGGCCACTTCGGGGCCAACCTTAACATTAAGCACCGCAAGGACAACCTGTACAATATTTGGGTGTCGCCCAACGTTCTTTTTGTAAATCAAGGTCCTGCTTTTCAGGCCGAGGCAACGTTCTTAACAGGTATAAGTTTTATGTATTTCGGTGCGGGATTCCGACATGCCATTCGCAGTTCCGATGCGGTGATTGGTTATCTCGGTTTCCGCAAAGGCAAGTTCAGAGTGGGTTACAGCTATGATTACACCGTTTCGAAATTGATGAATAAAACAGGCGGTACTCACGAACTTTCTTTCACCTTTAACTGGACTGGCGAGGACAACTCGCTCAATCCGAAAAAGTTGAAAAACTATGTGGACTGTCCCGAAATCCTGAAATTTTAAATGAGTGCTGATTGTTAAATCGGTTATCGGGAAATTTTAGAGAATAATTTTTTGGGCTTTGTTTGAAAATTCTATTTTAGCAACCTTTAATAAAGAACCCTTTTAAAACTAAACAAACACAAGCGATGAAGCTTAGCAAATTGTATCCGTTGCTCGCTCTGCCAATTTTGGCCGGAATTTCATCTTGCAGCAAGGAAAAATCATCCGTAACAGGCTGGAACTACAACGACTCCAAGAACGGAGGTTTCGAGGTGGTAAAATATCAGGGACAGGAAACAGGCCCGGGCCTTGTTTACGTTCAGGGTGGAACTTTTGTAATGGGTAATACCGAACAGGATGTGATGTATGAATATCACAACGTGCCCCGCAGAGCCACTGTTTCTTCTTACTACATTGATGAAACAGAAATTGCTAACGTTCACTATCGCGAATATCTTTACTGGATGGTTCGTGTTTTCGGAAACGATTTTCCGGATGTAGTTAAAAAAGCCCTTCCTGATACTTTGGTATGGAGAGATGAGTTGGCTTACAACGAGCCTTACGTAGAATACTACTTCCGTCACCCGGCTTATGATTTTTATCCCGTAGTTGGTGTAAACTGGTTACAGGCTAACGACTTTGCCGCCTGGAGAACCGACCGTGTAAACGAAAGAATTCTGATTGACAAAGGAGTACTAGCTGAAAACCCTTCACAGGTAGGAAGCGATAACTTCAATACAGAATCTTATTTAATTGGCCAGTATGAAGGTGCTGCGGGTAAGCGTCCTATGAAAGATCTTAATCCGAACGGAACCGGTACCCGCCACGTACGTTTGGAAGACGGTATTATGTTGCCCGCTTACCGGTTACCAACCGAAGCTGAGTGGGAATACGCTGCTCTTGGCCTTATCGGAAATCAGGCTAACACTCAGGAAGAGAGAATTACTGACCGCAGAATTTATCCGTGGAACGGAACATCTACCCGTTACCCCAAGAGCGGTATGTGGCAAGGTGAGTTCCTAGCTAACTTCAAAAGAGGCCGTGGTGATAACATGGGACTTTCAGGTAAGTTGAATGATAACGCTGACATTACCGCACCGGTTAAGTCATATATGCCAAACGATTTCGGTTTGTATAACATGGCTGGTAACGTAAACGAGTGGGTATTGGATGTTTATCGTCCAATGACTACCATTGATGCAAACGACTTCAGAACTTTCCGTGGTAACCAGTTTAAAACAAAGGTATTGGATGCTGATGGTAATCCGGTTGAAAAGGATAGCCTTGGAAAAATTCAGTACCGTGATGTTACACAGGAAGAAAGCGCCAGCCGCAGAAACTACCGCAGAGGCGATGTTAGAAACTATGTGGATGGTGATGAAGTATCAAACGTTGATTACAAGTTTGGCCAGTCTTCATTGATTAACGAAGAAGTTCGTGTTTACAAAGGCGGAAGCTGGAAAGACAGAGCGTATTTCCTTTCTCCCGGAACAAGAAGATATTTGGATCAGGCGCTTTCAACCGATGATTTAGGTTTCCGTTGTGCTATGGACCGTGTAGGTTCACCTTCAGGCAACTATATGAAGGGAGGAAAGGGTGGAAACAACTTCCCGAAAGAAAAGGGCAAAAGAAAAATGAAAGGATAATATCCTTGTTCAGAATACAAAAAATCCCTCTGCATTCGCAGGGGGATTTTTATTTTGTACCTGCCATGCAAATAGAAAAGTTATATCAATTATTTATCTCTTCTACAGGAATTACCTCAGATACGCGCAGCATCACAGCAGGTAATCTCTTCTTTGCTCTTAAGGGAGATAAATTCAATGCCAACGAGTTTACTGAGCAGGCATTGCAAAACGGAGCATCGTATGCAGTGGTAGATGAGCTGGTAAAAGATGAATGGAAAGCACTTTATGGCGAGCGCATTATTCTTGTGCCAAATGTTTTGGAAACGCTGCAACAGTTGGCGGGGCACCATCGGCAGCAGCTAAAATGCCCGGTATTAGCCATTACCGGTTCCAATGGCAAAACCACTACTAAAGAATTAGTGGCTGCGGTGCTTTCAAAAAAGTATAAGACTTACGCCACCAAAGGCAATTTGAATAACCACATCGGCATTCCGCTTACGCTTCTTTCTATTAAAAATGATGTGGAGTTTGCCGTGATTGAAATGGGCGCTAATCATCAAAAAGAAATTGCTTCTTACTGCGAATATGTAAAGCCGGACTATGGTTTAATTACCAATGTAGGGTTAGCGCACATTGAAGGCTTTGGAGATTTTGAAGGGGTAATAAAAGGCAAAACTGAGTTATATGCTGACCTGGCGAAACGTGGAGGAAAAGTTTTTGTATGCAGCGAGAATGATGTTCTGCTGGAAAAGGTTTCGAATTTCGCCCGCCTGAATGACAAAGTCGGGCAGGGATTTTGGATTTCGGACTTGAATAGCGTGATTACTTATGGAAAATCTGCCTCGGCCTTTTGCCAGGGCAAACCGGGTAACAGTAAGGAGTTTCTTTCGGTAATTACCGAAGGGGAAACTATACAGACAAATCTTGTAGGCGAATACAACTTTGAAAATGTAATGAGTGCCGTTTGCATTGGAAAATACTTCGGAGTTGAAACAACAGAAATTAAACAAGCCATTGAAAACTATGTGCCCTCGAACAACCGCTCGCAAAAAATGGATTGGGGAAGCAACACTATAATTCTTGATGCTTACAATGCTAACCCTTCCAGCATGACGGAAGCGTTGAAAAATTTTCAAAAGATAGAGGCAGCAAACAAAGTAACTATACTGGGTGAGATGATGGAGTTGGGGGAGTATTCAGCTGCGGAGCACAAAAAAATAAAAGAACTTACCGATGGAATGAACCTTCAACAGCGAGTATTTACAGGCGGAGGCTTCGCATTCTTGAAAGATGAAAAGGATATTCTGTATTTTGAAAATACCAATCAGCTAAAGGATTGGTTTCAACAGCAAAAATGGGAGAACACTTATCTACTCATTAAGGGTTCGCGCAAGAATGAATTGGAGAAAATTTTAAAAGACTGAAGCTAATTTGCCTGCCTTGAAAAAGCTCCTCTTGTTTTTGTATAAGTTTTTCAGTATCCGTAAGCCTTTACTTTACGGAATTACACTGGCTCTTTTTGCATTGCTTGGTGCAATTGCCTCTACCATTCGGGTAGAAGAAGACATTGCCCGTATGATGCCGAACGGGAAAAAGACGGAGCAGATAAACAGCATATTTCGTCACTCCCGTTTTTATGACCGCATTATTGTAAAACTGAAGGCTACCGAAAAACAAGAGCCGGAGAGTTTAATAGCTATTGCCGACTCTATTACAGCGAATTTATCAACCGGCTATTCCAACCACATCTCAGAACTGAAACTGCGAGTGGAAGACGATGCCACACTGGAAATTTACAACACCGTTCACAATAACCTTCCCATTTATTTAGATGAAAGCGATTACGCACAGATTGACAGCTTGATTTCGGAGTCATCGGTTCGTTCGTCAATGGAAAGCAATTATAGCACGCTTACTTCTGCTTCGGGCATGGTAATGAAACGCCTGATTGCCGATGACCCTGTAGGCATAACTACTTTGGCGCTTCGCAAGTTGCAGTCGCTGCAAACCGATAAGGACTTTGAATTGTATGATGGTTACATTTTCTCGAAAGACCACCGAAGCCTCTTCTTCTTTATCACTCCTTCGCATGGATCTTCGGAAACAAAACATAATGGGGAATTATTAGATGCGTTGGATTTACAGATTGAGAAAGTCCGTTCTCCCGAGTTGGAGATTCTTTATTACGGAGGAGTACCCGTAGCCGTTGGCAATGCCCGCCAGTTGAAAGCAGATACTATTCTTACGCTCAGCATCACCATCATTTTCATTTTGCTTTTTATCGGTTTCTTTTTCCGCAGAAAGCGTGTACCGTTTATTATGATGCTGCCGGTTTTGTTTGGCGGCTTGTTTTCTATAGCCGTTATCGCATTGATCAAAGGTAGTATTTCGAGCATTGCCTTAGGAGCCGGCTCTATCATACTTGGTATTGCAGTTAATTATTCACTTCACTTTTTCAGTCATTACAAGCACAGCTGCTCTATTGAAGAAACCATCAGCGATTTGATTGGGCCAATGACCATAGGCAGCATAACCACTGTTGGTTCTTTCTTTAGCCTTACACTTTTGCAATCGCAAATACTGAACGACTTTGGCTTGTTTGCCGGATGGAGCCTAGTGGGCGCCACTATTTTTACCTTGGTTTTCCTTCCGCACTTTACTCCGAAGGTGGAAAAGCACGAAGAGCAAAATGAATCGTGGCTGGAAAAAGTGCTTAGCTATAATATTCCTTACAAGGGAGTTTTCCTTTTACTGATAAGCGGCCTTACCATTTTCTTCTTCTATCATGCAAAAAACATTCGCTTTGAAGGCGACATGAACCAGTTCAATTTTATGGATGCGCGAATGAAAAAAGCGCAGCAGGAAATTGACCGCCTGCAAAGCGATACTTCCAAAACTGTTTTTATTGCCAGCATCGGCTTGAATACGGAAGCAATGTTTCAGCACAATGAAGCACTGCTGCAACAATTAGAAGCGGCTAAGCAAAAGGGCTGGATAGATGAATACGCTTCCATCAACCGCTTTATGCCTTCAGAAAAATTGCAGCAGGAAAAACTAAAACGGTGGAATGCCTATTGGACAGCCGACAAGAAAGAAAAACTGCTGACGCTTGTAAAGGCGGAAGGAACGAAAGCCGGCTTCAGTGCGAATGCTTTCAACAACTTTATGCAGCTTTTAACCAAAGACTATCAGCCCGCCACCGAAGAAGATTTTGAAGCCATTAAAAATGCATTCGGTAATGAGTACTTGATTAAAACCGATAGCGCTTTCACAGTTATCAATTCTGTTACAGTGGATAAAAAATACCGCCAACAGTTGTATGCTGAACTAAGTAACAACACGCACACAGTAATACTCGACAAACAAATAATCACCAACGGTTTTATTGA
>CAZLXD010000019.1:12497-17837 GCA_964563185.1 uncultured Chitinophaga sp. | reverse complement strand
ATGTTATTTACAGCGACTTCAACTCCGTTCTTCTTTACACCTCATTGCTCGTGTTCTTTGCCCTGTTGTTCAGCTATGGAAGAATAGAACTTACACTCATCACCTTCCTGCCCATGCTTATTACCTGGATTTGGATTTTGGGATTAATGAGTTTGTTCGGGCTTCAATTCAACATCATCAACATTATCATCTCTACTTTCATTTTTGGCTTAGGCGATGATTTCAGCATCTTTATTACCGATGGCTTAACACGCAAATTCAAAGAAGGGAAAGAGGTAATTGTCAGCCACCGTGTTTCTATTTTCCTGGCAGCTATTACCATAACTTTTGGATTGGGGGCGCTCATTTTTGCAAAGCATCCCGCTCTGCGATCTATTGCACTCATCTCCATCATCGGTATTTTTTGTGTGTTGATTATCGGGCAAACAGTACAGCCGTTCCTTTACAAATTCTTTATTCAAAGCCGTAAGGAGAAAGGCTTTCCGCCCTGGACGCTCCCCACACTCATTTTGTTTTGGATAGCATTTGGTTACTATGTAACGGTTTGTTTAGTGGCTACACTTATCGGCTACATCCTGCTTTACTTAGTTCCGTGTCCGAATATCAAAAAGCGAAAGTTGTTCTTTCATCACATTATGTGTTATGCATTGCGCATCCTCACTTATATGATGGTGAATGTGAGCAAGCGGCACGTAGGCCGAGAGCAACTTGATTTTTCAAAACCCGCCATCATCATTGCTAACCATGCTTCGTTTTTGGATATTCTGGTTACGGTAATGCAACACCCTAAGTTGATTCTGCTCACCAATAAGTGGGTGTATTATTCGCCTGTATTCGGTAAAGTGGTGCAATTAGCCGATTACTATCCGGTAATGGAAGGGGTTGACCCGGCTATTGAAAAGTTTGTGGACATTGTAAAGGATGGCTATTCCATTGTCATTTTTCCCGAAGGAACACGCTCCCCCGATGCCAATCTGAAGCGTTTCCACAAAGGGGCCTTCTTTCTAGCGGAGCAATTGAAGTTAGACATTATTCCCATGCTGTTGCACGGTACGGGCGATACCATTCGCAAAGGCGATTTTATGGTAATGAATGCATTTATGACCATGAAGTTTTTGCCGCGCATTTCACCTGCCGACAAAAGCTTTGGCGAAGGCTATGCTGAACGCACCAAAGGTATTTCGAAATACTTTAAGAAGGAATACGAAAAACTGCGCGAGGAAAATGAAACGCCTCGCTACTTCCGTCAGCGCTTACGGATGAACTACATGTACAAAGGGGCTGAACTTGAGTTGTTGGCATTACAACAACGCACTAAGGAAGAATTTCATGCTGCACTTAGCAATGCTTTGCCAAGAACCGGAACCATTACCGAATTAGGTTGTGGTTATGGCTTTCACACATACATGATGCACTTTACCGGCTGGAAAAGAAACCTGATAGGCATTGATAGTAGCGAAGAGAAAATTGATGTGGCGAACAACTGTTACTCAAAGTGCGAGAGAATAAATTTTGTTTGTGGTAATGCAGCAGAGATGGCGTTGCCCGGAAGCGATGCGTTCATCATCAATACCGAAAACCTTTCGCTGGATTCCGACCAATTGAAGTCGCTCCTTGAAAGGTGTTTTGCCGCGCTCAATGCAAACGGAGTTTTATTGCTAATCGGCAATGCAGAAACATTAACCGGATATACCGCAACGAAAATCTTCGATAACCTGTACGCCATTAACCGCAGATGATAGCTAAGCCGGAGAGATACGATGTAGTCATTATCGGCAGCGGCTTAGGCAGCTTGGTGTGTGGCGCTATTTTAAGCAAGGAAGGAAAGCGCGTTTGCATCATTGAAAAGAACGAGCAAATAGGTGGCTGTCTGCAAACCTTCAGGCGCGATGGCGTTACCTTCGATACCGGAGTGCACTACATAGGTGGGTTAGAGAAAGGGGAAAACCTGTGGAAGATTTTCAACTACCTCGGCATTATGAGCCGCCTTGAAACGGTAAAGATGGATGAAGCCGGTTTTGATGTTGTAGCTTTTAATGGAGACGAATGCGAATATCCCTACGGAATGGGCTACGAGAAATTTCAACGCTTGTTGTGTGAGAAGTTTCCCGGTGAGAATGCTGCTATTGAAAAGTATTGCCACGACACGCAGCGCATTTGCGCCTCTGTTCCCCTTTACAATTTGAGCGCAGAGGAGCAGGGAAGCGATATGTGGGCTTTTACAACAGGTGTGAAAGACTATTTAGCACAACTTACTCCCAACAAAAAGCTGCAGAATGTTCTTGCCGGAACTAATTTGCTGTATGCCGGAGTAGCCGATAAAACTCCTTTGTATGTTCATGCACTGGTGGTAAACAGTTACATAGAAAGCGCTCACCGCATTAAAAACGGTGGTGACCAAATTGCAAAACTTCTGGCGCGTGTTGTGAAAGAAAATGGTGGCGAAGTGCTGCGCAAGCAAGAGGTGGAAAAGATAAATACCAACTCCGGCATAGCTGAATCAGTGGAACTTAGAAGTGGTGAAAAAATTTACGGTGAGATTTTTATCTCCGGCATTCATCCTGCTAAAACATTGGAGATTACCGAGGGCGAGGCCATTCGTCCGGCTTACCGTAACCGAATTGCAGGTTTGGAAAACTCCGTTTCCACTTTTGTGTTGTATGCTGTTTTAAACCCCGGCACATTTTCTTACCGCAACCGTAACTACTATTACTTTAATAGGGAAGATGTTTGGCAAACCGGTACGCACACCGCTGAAAACTGGCCCTCCATGTATGCGCTATTCGAAGAAGTGCCGCATCAAGAAAATGGTTACACCGAAGGCATCAGCATAATGACCTACATGCGCTTTGATGAAGTGGAAAAATGGAAAGATTCCTTCCATACCACGTTAGATGAAAACATGCGCGATGAAGCCTATCAGCAATTTAAAAAGGAAAAAGCTGAAAAATTATTGGATGTGGTGGCGCTGAAGTTTCCGAACATTCGCGACTGCATTCAAAGCTACTATACTTCCACTCCACTCTCCTACCGCGATTACATGGGCACCACCGATGGCAGCATGTATGGTATAGTTAAAGACTTTAAAGACCCGATGAAGAGTATGATTTCGGTAAAAACAAAAGTGCCCAACCTGTTGTTAACCGGGCAGAGTATAAATTTGCACGGAGTGTTGGGTGTAACCGAATGCGCCCTGCTTACCTGTATGAGTATTTTAGGAAAAGATTACCTGTTGAACAAAATCCACGAAGCCAATGCGTAAACTGTTAAAGGCAATTGGCTACACGTTTATTGCATTGCTTGTGATGGCAATGCTCTTGTTTGTATGGATAAAGTGGGGCCTGGCTCCTGAACTACCCCAACCTGCAGATAGAAGTTCTTTGCAACTTGAACGTGAAAGGGTTGCAGATAACTTTTACCTCATTGGCAACAACTGGCTGCGCAAAAGCAAAAGCGGCTTGTGGGAAGAGTACGTGGAAGGCGATGCTTTTGAACGCGGTGTAGTTACCGGCAAACTGGAAAAAGAATTGCTTTATACACAGGAAGTGGCGTTCGTTGAACAGATTCACCGTTTAGTGCCTAACGATAACTACTTGAGTTTCCTCGGTTACTTTACCCGTGTGTTCAATCGCGATTTGAGCGAGCATGTGCAGGAAGAGAACAAACTGGAGATTTACGGGGAATCATTTTCGGCACCCAAAGAGTTTGAATACATATCGCCTGCTTATGACCGCATGTTGAACTACCATGCGGCACACGATATTGGCCATGCGTTGCAAAGTCTGGCTTTGGTGGGGTGTTCCTCCTTTGCTGCCTGGGATAATCACACTTCCGACTCTTCCATGGTTATTGGCCGCAATCTCGATTTCTATTTAGGCGACAAGTTTGCCGAGGACAAAATCGTTTACTTCTGTAATCCTAAAACCGGACACAAGTTTGCCATGATTACCTGGGCCGGCTTTATGGGCTGTGTATCGGGCATGAATGAGAAAGGGGTAACCGTTACCATTAACGCTGCTAAAAGCGATGTGCCGAGCGGTGCTACCACACCCATTTCCTTGTTAGCAAGAGAAATACTTCAATATGCCGGAAACATAGAAGAGGCTTTCCGTATTGCTTCTAAGCGAAAGACTTTTGTGTGCGAAACCATTATGATAGGCTCGGCTGCCGACCATAAAACAGCTTTAATCGAGAAATCAATTTCTAAAACGGTGTTGCTACGCCCCGACACGAATTACATTCTCTGCACCAATCATTACCAAAGCGAAAGTTTTAAGAGCGACAAGAACAATCAGGAGAACATTCGTACCAGCGCGTCTATGTATCGCTTTAACCGGTTGGAAGAGTTGATGACCCGCTACCCGAAACTGGATTACAAAGGGGCTGCTGAAATTCTCCGCGACCAGCGCGGAATGAACGACCGCAATATTGGAATTGGTAACGAGAAGGCGCTCAACCAACTGATTAGCCACCACGGCATTGTTTTTCAACCGGAGCAATTGCGTTTTTGGGTGAGTGCTAACCCGTATCAGTTAGGTGAGTTTGTTTGCTACGATTTAAAGAAAGTTTTTTCCGAAGCACCCGGTATGAAAGTGAACCGCGAAGTAAGCGATACAACGTTGGCCGTTGCCGCTGATTCATTTCTTTATTCTAACCCATGGAAAGAGTTTTTGAAATGGCGCGAATACAAGCAGCAGATTAAAGAAGCGGTTAAACACAAGCAAGCTATAAGCAGCGAACAGGACTTTGCCTTGCGCATGACAGCCGCTAACCCCGAATTTTGGGAAACCTACTATTGGCTGGGCGAATACTTTAGCAGCAGAAAGCAAACCGCACTGGCAAAACAGTATTATGAAAAAGCACTGACCAAAGAAATTAACGACACACACGAAGCAGATGCCATTCGTAAACAGTTGAATGAACTGAACAACTAATGCTTTCCGCTTTTACTATTATTGAAACGTGAACTACACACATCCACCGCTTGAATTTCAATCGGCTGCCGAAATACAAAAGCACCAACAGCAGGCTTTGCAGCAGGCTCTGCAATACGTAGCGGTTCATTCTCCCTACTACAAAAAGTTGTTTGCTGAAAACAACATTCGTATTGAAAACATACAAACCATTCAGGATTTAGCTCAGGTTCCCTGCACCACCAAAGATGATTTCAGCCGGCACAACTTTGATTTTCTGTGCGTGCCTAAAAATAAAATTGCCGACTACACCACTACCTCCGGCACTACCGGCTCACCGGTTACCATAGCCCTTACCGAAAACGATTTGCAGCGCCTGGCTTACAACGAAGAGCGTTCGTTTGTATGTGCAGGCGGCAATGCTTCC
>CAZLXD010000019.1:0-12487 GCA_964563185.1 uncultured Chitinophaga sp. | reverse complement strand
GCTTCCGATGTATATCAACTAATGCTTACGCTCGACCGGCAGTTTATGGCAGGCATGGCATACTACCTTGGCCTACGCAAAATGGGCGCGGGCACGGTGCGCGTGGGCCCCGTATCGCCACAAATGCAATGGGAAAATATTCAGCGCTTTCAACCTACGGCATTGGTGGTAGTTCCTTCGTTTTTATTGAAGTTGATGGACTATGCCGATGCGCACGGTATAGACTATAACGACAGCAGCATTAAGAAAGCGGTTTGCATTGGCGAGCCTATTCGCCATGCCGATGGCACGGAGAATATTTTGGCCCAGCGTATTCACGCTAAATGGAATCTTCCATTGTTCTCCACTTATGCTTCTACCGAAATGCAAACCGCCTTTACGGAATGTGAGCATGGAGCGGGAGGGCACCACCGGCCGGAACTTTTAATAGTAGAAGTGTTGGATGATGCCGGCAATCAGTTACCTGCCGGTGAATTTGGCGAAGTAACTATTACATCGCTGGGGGTAGAGGGCATGCCTTTTCTTCGATATCGCACCGGTGACATTTGCTGTTATTATGATGAACCCTGTAAATGCGGGCGCAACACCATTCGGCTTTCGCCCGTAACGGGGCGCAAAAACCAAATGATAAAATATAAAGGCACCACGCTGTTTCCTCCGGCTATTTACGAAGCCATTGGCCATGTGCCCGAAGTAAAAGATTATGTGGTGGAAGTTTCGAAAAATGAATTGGGTACCGATGAAATTGTGCTGAACCTTTGCGTAACCGGAAGCCCGGATGTAATAGCGCCTAAAATAAAAACAGCGCTGCAGGCAAAGTTGCGGGTTATACCTGTGGTAAATTTTGTAACCACCGCCCACTTGCAATCGCTTCGCCCGGCTGAGAGCCGCAAGCCGGTAATGATTGTGTTCCGATAAATAGCTTTTCTATCTTTATTACACTAAACAACATAACATGAAACGCCTGATTACACTTTTAGCTCTGGTGGCAATGTTTGCATTTGCCCACGCACAAAATTTTCCCGACCTGATAGGAAAAGATGAAACCAGCGAAGCTTTTAAATCGCTTGTTAGCACTTACTCGCTCGAAACAGCTAATTCCTCGCGCTATCAATCCGACAAGGGGATTGAAGCCATATTGAAAGACAGTAAAGTGAGTGAGATACACCTGCACAAGGAAAGTTCCATTTACGGAAGCTACAAAGGGGAACTTCCGGCAAAACTTGTTTTTGGCATGAATACCAATGAGGTAAAAGGAATACTTGGCAAGCCTACCACCGCCTACACTACTTCGGGGTATAATGAATATGTGTATGATACCTATATTCTCTCCTGTTGGTTTGAAAACGGGGTGCTTAGCCAGGTGGTGGTTTCAGCCAAATAGCAGTTCATTGAACAGACCCTTGAACAATTCCTGACCCGTCCCCGCGTCATCCGCTCCCGCCTGTTTTTTTGTAAAATCCCTACTTTCAGGTCAAAATTCCATCAAAACCTTGCCGAATAACATGTTTTGCCGGAAAAACGCTAATAGAAACAAGCGACCATGTCTATTCGAACTTTTGGAGGTTTAATGGAACTCAGAAGCTTAGGTAGGAAGTTTCTACCCGCGAGGTAAAGAAAATACTGAGCGACCTGATAGCCGTAGAAAGTAAAAAGAAACCTATCAGCGACCAAAAGCTGACGCAAATACTCAACGAAAAGGGCTACAACATTGCCCGCAGAACAGTAGCCAAGTACCGCGAGCAGTTGACTATTCCCGTGGCGAGATGGAAGAAGGAGCTATAAAAAGAAGACGCCATTATATTGCTGCAAGGGCGTTTTCTTTTATTGTTTCTACAGATTCTTAATCATTTCAATTATCGAAACTTTGTAATTAGAGTTTAGGGCAATCTCTACCACTATTCAAAATAAGTGATGGTTAATAGTGCCTCCAAAATATTGACAGATACCCTCAACTCATACATAAAAGTTGAGTAAGTTTGAATTGTGAGCAAAAGCCAAAGATTGAGTTATACGCTTGTCTGCTGTTGTCTGCTGTTGCTGTTTAACAGCTGTAAAAAAGACACTACTAACCCTAATAGTAGTTGTAACACATGCGACTTTCAGTCATGCGCATCGGCTTATTCTGGCAACTACTGGTTTTACAAAATAAAAAATGATACTAGTAGCCCTGCTCAACGGTACGGAATAAACTTTACCGATACAGGCAACGTTTTAATAGAGTTATATAATGGTCAGATAACTGTCAGCCATTTGAGTGGTGATTCTGTTTGGGAATACGGGGATATGACATTTCACGGACCTTATACCAATAGCAGACAGCTATTCGTAAACAGATATAGCCTAGATGCTACATTCGTCATTAAACATTATTCCGGAGGTGTTTATAGCCCGTCTTACTGGTATGAATACTACTATGGTACACTAAGTTGTAAAAACTGAACAGCCCGATGGTTGTAAAGAGCACAGAAAACCATCAGCGACTAGAAGCTAACGCAAATACTCAACGAAAAGGGCTATAACATTGCCCGCAGAACCGTAGCTAAGTACCGCGAGCAATTGGATATTCCGGTGGAGAGATGGAGGAAGGAGTTATAAAAGAAAAAGCCCGAACAAAATTGTTCGGGCTTTTTTTATACGGTCAGATTGCTTACGCAAACAAATTCTTAATCATTTCAATCAGTGAAGTTACTTCGTGGCTATCAACTGCAATCAGCGGAGCAATGGTTAACCCTACTAGAGATGAAAGTTTAATTAAGATGTTCATAGAAGGACCCGAAGTATCTTTAAAGGGATCACCTACGGTATCGCCCACCACAGCTGCTTTGTGTGGCTCTGATTTTTTGTAGAATACTTCTTTCTTTCCATTTACTTCAATCTCAATTCCCTTCTCGAAAGATTTTTTGGCATTGTCCCAGGCGCCACCGGCATTGTTCTGGAAAATAGCCCAAAGCACACCGCTTACAGTTACACCGGCCATGTAAGCGCCAAGAGCTTCGGCACCCATACCAATACCTACTATAATAGGAGTAACTATAGTTATAACCCCCGGAGCCAACATTTCGCGCAATGCAGCTTTGGTTGAAATCTCCACACACTTGCCGTATTCAGGCTTACCGGTTCCTTCCAAAATTCCCGGAATCTCGCGGAACTGTCTGCGCACTTCGTTCACCATGTCCATGGCAGCTTTACCAACCGAGTTCATTGCCAAAGCGGAGAAAACCACCGGAATCATGCCACCAATAAACAATGCCGCCAAAACTTTTGCATCGAAAATATTGATGCCGTGAATACCTGTAAGTGTTACATAAGCAGCAAAAAGGGCAAGAGCGGTAAGAGCCGCAGAGGCAATAGCAAAACCTTTTCCAACGGCAGCAGTGGTGTTACCAACTGAATCAAGCACGTCAGTCTTTTCACGAACTTCTTTAGGTAATTCGCTCATTTCCGCAATACCACCTGCGTTGTCGGCAATTGGACCAAAAGCATCCACCGCTAATTGCATAGCAGTAGTTGCCATCATTGCAGAGGCAGCAATACCTACTCCGTAGAAGCCTGCCAATGCGTAAGCACCCCATATAGCGCCAGCGAAAATGATAACCGGAAAAGCAGTAGAAAGCATTCCGGTTCCTAAGCCGGCAATAATATTGGTAGCTGCACCGGTAGCCGACTTCTGAACGATGTCATTAACAGGTTTGCCGCCCAAGCCGGTATAGTATTCCGTGATGTAAGAAATCAAATATCCTACAGCCATACCAATACAAACGGCAAAGAACACATTCAATGATGAGGTAGTAATTACACTAAACTCACCGGCATTGAATGCGCTCATTTGAATGGTTTCAGGCAACATCAATTTTATTAAGCCGAAAGAAGCAGCAAGTGCCAGTAACATCGAAACATTGTTTCCTCTGTTTAATGCACTTTGAACGGTATTGACATCTGCCTTCGCATTCTCACTAATGCTTACTAAAAAGCTGCCTATGATAGAAGCGATAATTCCAACCCCTGCAATGGCGATAGGAAGTAAGATAGGGCCAATGCCGCCAAAGTTATCGGCAATACTTCCACCATTATCGCGGATAATGTAGTTACCCAACACCATTGAAGCCAACACGGTAGCCACATAAGAACCAAAAAGGTCGGCACCCATACCGGCTACGTCACCTACGTTATCGCCTACGTTATCGGCAATGGTGGCAGGATTGCGCGGGTCATCTTCAGGAATTCCGGCTTCTACCTTACCTACTAAGTCAGCGCCTACGTCAGCAGCTTTGGTATAAATACCTCCACCCACACGTGCGAACAACGCAATTGATTCGGCACCTAACGAGAATCCTGCAAGCACTTCCAATACTTTGGTCATACCATCGTATCCGCCACCGGTAGCAAAGTTTCCACCCATAAACTGAAAGAAGAAAACGATAAACAGCGAACTAAGGCCTAACACAGCCAAACCGGCAACACCCAATCCCATTACGGTTCCGCCACCAAAAGAAACTTTCAATGCTTTAGCCAAAGAGGTTTTAGCCGCCTGTGTAGTGCGAACGTTTGCCTTGGTAGCAATTCTCATTCCCAGAAAACCCGCCAAAGCAGAAAAGAAGCAACCTATTACAAAGGCTCCTACTATTAATATGCTGGAGTGAACCGCCACTTTAGGAACCTGCGAAAGAATACCCAAACCTGTTCCTGCTATTACCACATAAATGGCCAAAATCCGGTATTCAGCTTTCAAAAACGCCATAGCACCTTCGGCAATGTTATTCGCAATACCGCTCATTTTTGCATCACCGGCATCTTGCTTGGTAACCCAGCTGCTCAATACGGCCATATAAGCTAGCGCCACAAGGCCAAAAACGGGGAGTAGGTAAATCAGATTCTCCATATATGTTGTCTGTTTTTTTTAAAATGGAGCGCAAATATATCATTTGCGGGAAATTATGAGTAGAAATGAAAGGTTATGGTTCGGTAATGAAAGCCTATTTTTGCCCCGTTGTTTTAGGATAAAAACCTAACCATGCCACACCTAATTGAACTAAAGCTATCGCCCGCACAGGCTGCCAATGCCCATGAAATAAAACAGCAAGCTGCGGGGGCATTGAACATTCCGGTACAGAATATAAGCGACATAAAGCTTGTCCGAAAATCGTTAGATGCCCGCCAGCAGGTATTGGTATTGCTAAAACTGGAAGTTTACACCAATAATGAAAAAGCCAACCGCAGCCTGCGCACTTTTGCTTACCAAAAAGTAAGTAATGCTAAAACCTGCCATATAATAGGCATGGGGCCTGCAGGTATGTATGCCGCCCTGCAACTGTTAGAGCGGGGCATTAAACCCATTATTTTAGAAAGAGGAAAACCCTCGCGCGAGCGCATTAAAGATTTATCGCTGCTTAACCGCAAGCTGTTGGTAAACCCCGAAAGCAATTATTGCTTTGGCGAAGGCGGAGCGGGTACTTACAGCGATGGAAAACTTTATACCCGAAGCACTAAACGGGGCGACATTAAAAAAGTGTTGGATGTATTTATTGAGCACGGTGCCGATGAACGCATTGGTTACGAAGCGCACCCGCACATAGGCACCAACAAGCTGCCGCGCATAATCGAAAACATGCGGCAAAGCATTATTGAACACGGGGGCGAGGTACACTTTAATACCAAACTAACCGGCTTTGAAATAGAGAAAGGAGAGATAAGAAAACTGAAGTGTGCCGATGGAAAGGAGTTCGTTTGCCAGAATGTGATTCTTGCCACCGGCCACTCCGCCCGCGATATTTTTGAAATGCTGCACAACGAAGGAGTGCTTATTGAAGCCAAACCTTTTGCACTTGGCGTACGGGTAGAGCACCCGCAGGAACTGATAGATTCTTTACAATACAAGTGCGATACGAGAGGAGAGTTTCTTCCCACTTCTTCATACAGTTTAGTAACACAAGCAGGCGGGCGCGGGGTTTTTTCGTTTTGCATGTGCCCGGGCGGGGTTATTTGCCCGGCTTCAACCGATGTAAACGAAACAGTAGTAAACGGCTGGAGCAGCAGTGCCCGCAACGGCCCTTTTGCCAACAGCGGTATGGTGGTAGCCGTTAACCCCGCAGATTGGGCACATTTTTCAAAGCACGGAGCTTTAGCAGCATTGGAGTTTCAGAAACAAGTGGAGCAAACAGCTTTTGCAACCACGGGCAGCATTGTAGCCCCCGCCCAGCGCATGGAAGATTTTATTCAGAAAAAAGTATCGGTTAACCTGCCGCGCACATCGTACCTGCCGGGTATTGTGTCGCACCAACTAAGCGAGTTATTGCCGCGCTTTATACACGAAAGCCTTCGCGAAGCATTAATTGATTTCGGAAAAAAGATGCCCGCCCGCTTTGCCGGAAAAGGTTACCGCACCAACGAAGCCGTGCTGGTGGGTGTAGAAAGCCGCACCAGCAGCCCCGTTCGTATTCCGCGCAGTAAGGAGACCTTCCGCCACCCGCAAATTACCAACCTGTTCCCCTGTGGCGAAGGAGCCGGCTATGCCGGAGGGATTGTAAGCGCTGCCATGGACGGCATGGCCTGCGCCAACGCGGTAAGTGCTTAAGCAAACAACACCTTCGTTTTGACACCTCGGGTGGGTTTAACTTAAGCCGCAGGGTTTGCCTTGCACATAACCGGCTGGAGTTAGTTTAACGTATTGGCAAAATCTGTTTTCAGAGTTGCTAACCGATGTGGAGATTTTGTAATGTGCGGTGGCAATCTGTTTCCTAACCGTGCTGTTTTTGTTACAGACGATGCCGCTTGCGCAATAGACGATACGACTTTGGCAATAGACAATACCGTTTTATCAATATGATATACGACTTTTACAATATCATATACTGTTTATACAATACACCATACGACTTTAACAATAACACATGCTGTTTTTTCAATAAAACATACGACTTTAGCAATAGAACATGCTGCTTTGACAATAGCAGATACGACTTGCACAATAGGCGATACGCTTTGCGCAATAGTATTTGGGCAATGTTTGAGGGTGATTGAGGTATGTTTAATTGTAAACCATTAAAAATTTGCAGAAAATGGACAAAAATGCACCGAAAGTGAATGAATTGGCGAAAAGGATGATGGATGAATTGCGGTTGACAGCCGTTGATTTAGGGAGGGCGATAGGTTTGAGTAATGATGCCGCCTATAAGTTGCTGAAGCGCTCGGATTGGAAGATAAGCGAGTTGAAAACGGTGGGCGATTACTTAGATACGAACTTCTTTGAGTTGTTTGTTGCCCGCCAAACCAATGAGGCTACACTGAATGCCAAGGTGAAGGCTTTGGAGAATGAGTTGGAAGCGCTCAAACAAAATGAGGTGCAAACGAAGCACCGGTTGGAGTTGCTGGAGCAGGAGAATAAATACTTAAAGGAGATGGTGGAGTTAGCGAAGATGAAGTTGAAGCAGTGATATACAATGGCACACGGATGACACAGATTATAAGGATGTGCGTAGTTTGGGTTTTTGTTTGGTTGAGTATATGATGGTGGGTGAGACACCCACCACTAAGAACTTGCTTTCATGGATTTAATCGTTTCCATTTCTTCGTTTGCTTAAAAAGATCACTCATATTTTCGAAAGCGTGGTGTGACTTATTTAAGTAAGAACGAGTTACATTTTCTCTCAGATGAACTTTATTGCGTTGGCCTTTCAACCAATTTATTTTCACTTTCAAAGCGGTGTCAATCATTTTTTCTTCTTCAGCAACGATTATCAACCAATTGAAGCTTCGTTTGCGTATTTCTTTTTCCAACGTTGTTGGACTCCACTCTATTTTCTTTGTCAACAAAACAGGGTTTTGATACAAATATCGTTCCCCCTTCATTCTATTCTGCCGGATGCCATGTAGTATCATGTCAGATAATACTGCCTCACATACCGAACCATAATCTATTAACTGGGCTCGTGTGTGCGCTAATTGTTCTTCATCTCGAACTAGGAGAACAAGACCCAATTTATATATCCATCTTGCCCCATAAACAGTTTCTGCAAGCGACTTTCTAAGTAGCGTATCACTGATATGACTCAAATATTTTTCTTCGATCTCTTCAACAGAATCTAAATCCTTTTTAGCAAAAGAATGTATTGCATCTATCAGAGTTTGCCCCAGATTCTCTTGAATCGGTTTAGGTTTTTCTATCTCCCTTATACCCTTCATGCTTTGCTAATGCTTTTTTTTAGTAGTTGGCATTTTAGATTCGTCCTTGCTGTTCGCCACCGACAACTTCTTCCAATCGGTTCCGTCCGTGTTATCCGTGTGCCATTGTATTCACAGCCTACCGCATCAGGGTCAAATTCCCTTTAGCAAGAGTTGATTTGGTTTGGCCCTGCAGCATGTAATCGCAGGTCCAGGCATATACGCCCATTTCCTGTTCTACTCCGCGGAAAACCCCATCCCAGCCGCTTAAAAAGTCGGAGGTTTCAAACACCTTTTCGCCCCAGCGGTTGTATATCTGCAGGTTAAATTTTACTACGTTCTTATTCATTACACGGAACTTATCATTCATGCCATCGCCATTCGGTGAGAAAGCCGTGGGGATTAGTAACTCGGGAGAGGTAACGGTTACCAGTAATGAATCGGACACCACACATCCGGCATCATCGGTTACTATAAGTGTGTAACGCGTAGTAAGTGTGGGACTGGCATCCGGGTTTTCGCAGTTGTTGCAGCTAAGTGCAAAGTCGGGAGTCCAATCGTACGTAGCTACAGAGGTAGAACTAATACTCGGGTTAAACTGTGTGGTTTGCCCCAAGGTAAGGTCTACATCAGGCCCGGCATCTACTGTAAATTTTTTACGCGCCAAAGCAAAAGGTTCGGGTTGAAAATCGTTGACGTTGTTTACACTCACCGATGTAAATCCAAAGCCGCTGCCTGCTGTAGCGGTGCCTAAATCGTTCCAACGGTTGGGCGCATCCCAATGCCCTTCATCTGTCCAGTCGCCATCGGTAGCAGCATCAAAAAACATTCGTAGTTCCGAAGCATCGGCCCCGCTGGTTTGATACAAACGGTGGTAGAAATTCGGATTCACTAAACACAATACATCGTCAATTACACTTCCATCGTAACCATCGGTAGTAGCATCGCCTTTTACTAAAGCAGCTCCGTAAGTATTGGCCGAAGCTGTAGCAGGAGTAAACTCTACAGGGCGGAAAATACTTGGCGGATTAGAGTAGGAAGGCGAACCTGTAGGATATAAGTAGGCACTTGCGGCCAGTGTATTTCTCGAAAGCTTCCCACCACCCATTGAACTGACAAAGCCACTGTTACGGGTAATAGCGTTAGTGTTTGTGTTGCTTACCAGCATTTCGTTGGCATCGGTGGCTAACTCGGCATCGTTCAGCGCTAAGGTGCCCGAAGTAACCGCATTAATAGTTTGGCGCTTTAGCGAAGTGCCGCCCAGCAAGGCAAGGTTATTAAACGTAGTAACTGAAGTGCCGGTAATCTGTTGTGTGCCTCCGTTCATTTCCACCCAACTATTGCTGCCGGTGTAGCTGTTGTTGTTTTCCCAATCTCCTGTTAAGCGGATAGTATCGCCCGTGCCGTTTATTACTCCATCGTTTTTCACAAAGCCTTCCACCACCACAGTTCCGGCATTGTCAAACACTCCGGCACCGCCCGTTAAATTGTTGTAAACGGAGTTGGTCTTTACAATCATAAAGGCACCGTCCTTTACATAAATATCCGCTCCGTTGTTGTTGAACAAAGCTGTTTGCGCCATAAGCGCTGAAGTGAATCCTGAAAAAAGAAGGAAAGAGTAAATCTTCCGCATGGTACGCTGTTTAGGGATTGTGCTACTAAACTATAAAAAGTTGGGGAGGAAGAAAGCCTAGTTAAATTTTGCTGCCAGTACCAACTGCCTTTTAAAACGCTTCACCTTTCCGCTTAGGTTAAATATCTCTACATGCGCTATGTAAATACCCACACGCGCTTTCTTTCCCTCATCATCCGTTCCATCCCATTGAAACTGACCGCTGCTGCTTAATAATTCATTGCGCACAACGGTTCTAACCTCTCTTCCTCTCGCATCGTAAATGCGAACGTTGGCGGTATAGCCCGGTTCAGTAAACTGATACGTTACCCATATAAAATCTTTATCTCCATCATTATCAGGCGTAAACACCTCCGGGTCAATTACCACCGCATCATCACTTATTCCGGTTTGGGTGTATTGAGAGTTCAGATAAGTGGGCGTGGCAAAGCCGATGGTAGAAGCCGCACTGTGCCAGTTGTTTTGTTCTTGTGTAGGCAAAGTGTAATCAATACGCTCCAACGAAACTCCGTCTTCTTCATCCAATAAAGCAAAGTGCCATTTGTTGGAAAAACGAAGGCTGTCAATAGTTGGCCCGTTGTGAATTTTCAAAACGCAGATTCCTTCATCGTCAGGAAAGTTGGGTAAAGGCATGGCGATAAACGCCTGCGGGTTTTCGCACAAATAATTAGCGCGTATGTTCTCGGGCTTCTCTGTCAACACCACATACTCATCGGGAAAAAGCAAATAGCTTTCGGTCGTTATGCTCGCTTCTTCTAATACCACATCGGGAGCTGCCGCATCCATTTCCAGAACATCGAAGTTCTTCAAGTCTATTACTTTGGGTGAGCGGTTGTATAGCTCCACAAAATCGTAACCACCGGTTTTAGGATTGAACAGAATTTCGTTAATCACCACATCGCCAGCTGTTGCCGAATCGGGAATAGCAAAGCGCGCTGTGTTATACATGCCTACCGTGTTACCGCTGCAATCGGAAACATTAGAAACCGTAACGGTGTAAATAACTCCGGCTGAAAAGTTTTGTATGAACTCCAACCGCACCGTTTTATACTCGAAGGAAACCGGCAACGCCATTGCAGGGTTACCTATACTGTTGCTGATAAGATAGTTGGAAGCCACAGCAGCCGCATCGCTGTTCACTGCTTCGGAAAAATACAAAAGCAAAGTGTTGTTATCCTGTAAAGAAGCCCGAACAAGTTGCGGTGGAATGGTATCGGGGTTACTTTCCGCCACCGAGTTGCTACGGCCGGGTGTTCCTCCACTTACATCTTCACTGGCTTTCCAGTTGCCTTCGCCCGTACAGGGGTTTCCGGCATCTATCATTTCCAAAGCCCAGCCGCCATCTGCTTTCGTTGTGTTTCCGTACCAACCATCCGTGTAAGCCACAGCATGTATCAGGTTGTTGAATTGGTCTTTCAGCAAAAGCATTTCGCCCGTATTTGTCAACGAAGGAAAAGAAGCTACCCCCGTTTTTGCCACGGATGAAGAAAACGAATCGGCATTGGAAACAGAACATAAAACAAGAAAGCTATCGGCAAGAATGGTTACATCGGGCAAAGTAGCGGTGGAGGTGGCATCCGATAAAGTCCAGTCTTTTATGGAAACAGGAAAAGTCGTGCGGTTATGTAACTCAATGTATTCTACCAAAGGTAAAGCAACGGCTGGGTCAGGGTCGGCCATTATTTCGTTTATCACTACATCATACTTCTGAGCATTGTAAAAAGAGAATGGAAACAAGTACAAGTTCATTGTATTACCCGCTAAATCTTTTATGCCCGAAACGGTGAGCGTATAGTTGGCGGCATTCTGAAATACATTCGCAAACGTAAGGTGAACGAGCGCAAAGTCGCCCGCATCGCGGGTGGCAGTAGTAGCATTGCCGATAGAGTTGTTGACTGAGTAATTGAAGTTACTTTCAGAAGAAGCCAACTCCACCGGCTCGGTAAAACGAACATCAACCGTAGTGGAAGACAATACATTGACACTTACCACATCGGGTTGAATAGCATCGGGAGTTATGTAGCCTACACTAAAATCATCGAAGTAATACAAGTTGTAGCGCGAGGCGGTGGAGTAATCGCACACCACACCAAAGTAGTTGGAAGTTGGATAAGTGTTATCGGTAAAGCTTCCCTCCGCCATTAAATTATTACCGCCTGTTTTATCGGCAAACACATCCCATACTCCACCGGCATGGCGAAGTATTTTTATTCGAACCGAGTTGGAAGCACTGCCGGTCATTACTCCCGTTACTCCTGTAAACACTTTAGTGGATGACCCTCCGCTTTGCCGGAAAATGTCCAGTGAATCAGGAGCAGTTCCCGTTTCGCCAAACTGAACAAAGTAGCCATTCAGGTTACCGCTTAAATCGGGCTGGTCGCTGGCAAGATAAACACGCACCTGGTTGGTAGAACTCGGGTTAAAGTCCAGGCGAATAAGAAAATTCCACTCGGCAGAATCCATTAAAGTGTTGGGCGTGGAGAGATAGATAAACGAACTTGCCTGTGGGCCGTTGCTTCTCAGGGTGTTCTGCTGTATTTGAAAACCGGAATCATTCCCCGCCCAAGTAGGGTTAATCGTAAAGTTGCCATCGTTAAAACTGTCGGTAAACTGCGCGGGCAACAGGCAGGGCAGCAAAAACAGGAGAACAAGAGGAAAAAAATTTGGTGTAAACATTTTCATCTACCTCTAATA
>CAZLXD010000018.1:24949-27607 GCA_964563185.1 uncultured Chitinophaga sp. | reverse complement strand
CATGTTCTGTAAACTTCGTTTTTATACTATGGTTGTGCAACGGCTACCCATGTTAACTGCTGCTTTGTTCGTCAGACGGTCGGCAGACTGTCAGACGAGCAAAGCAGCGAACCGAAACGCTTGCTAAATGCGAAAGACGAAAAGTGATTTTTGTTTTACTGAATTTTCACTGTTGTCGTGTAGCACTTAGTAATTGTCACCGAAGAAGTAAACTCTGTCGGGTAAAGAACGTAGCCACTTGCTTGCGTGTATTTTGTCGAGTAAGTTCCTGGACTGATTACATAAGTCTTTAGTCCGAAAGCAGGAACTGTCCCTTTGTATGCACCGTTTACATAGATTAAATACGGGTCGTCCATGTAGCTGTCAACCGAAAGCTCACCGGTGTTGTTGCGAACACAAGCAGGAGCGTTAGGATTGTTCGGGTCGTTTGGGTCATCTTTCTTGCACGATGAAACTGTCGTTATCAACGCAACTGTCAGCAGAAGTGTAAATAGTTTGTTCATGTCTGTGAAATTTGTTTGTCCTACTCGTTTGGCTTTTCGGTGTCGCCCCGTTTTTGAAAGTGGTAGCTGGTCTCCACTTGTTAGTGAAAAAATATTTTGTCTGTCGTAATTGAAAACTACGAAGTGTCGAGAAGTAAAATGAAATTAGTCGTCATTGTCCCGTTACGTTTGTGCCGCTAACAGTGCGGGAACAAATGTCCCGTAAAGTTGCAGTTAACGTTTCAGGGATTGCTGTCAGGCAGGGATAGAAGCAAAGACAGCAACCTAAAAAAGCGAAGTTAGGAATAAAACCTAACACTTATTTAATAACCATAGCCCCTGCTTGCAGCAATGCCATGTTAGCGGCTGCTTTGTTTCTCCTCCTAACCAGAGGTATTTAGGTTAAAAATTACATTTTGTCAGAACAAGAAGACAGGTATGTAAAACTTAAAACTCTTTTTGAGAAAAGAGAAGAATTGCTAAAGACAGAGAACCAAAAGTCTCAAGAACTTTCCTTTTTAGATTTTCATGAATTGTGTCGGATGCTGAATTGTCAAGATACTTATTCAAGTCATCAGCAAACAATTCAAAAGTCTGAGTTAAAATAGGAATGTCTAACTCTTTAAACGGGAGTTGACTTGTCAATAAAGCAATTTTGACCTTTTCTGAATTAATAGTTGAAATGTCAGAGGTATCAAAAATTGCAAATAAAGAGTTACGAATCTCTGTCAAGTTTTTAGCTATTTCCTGTTCTGTCATGGTTTAAGTTTAGGACTGCAAATGTAATTGGAAATATATTTTGGAAATAGTCACAAATGATAAATACACTTTAAGAACAAGTTTAGAAACAGTAGAATTTGAAACTGTCGAAGAAGCATTGTCAAAAGTCAGAAAAATGATAGAAGAGCATTTAGAGTTATTAAAGGGTAAACAAGGAAAAACAACCTCATCAGTCCTTTATGTAGGTGGGTGTTATCTTACTAACCCTACTCTTTAACATGTCATTGTATAATTTATGAGTCTCGGCAATAGATTTAAGGAATAGTTCAAATTCAGTTTCTGAAAGCTCTTTGTTTATTCGTTCTTTTTCAGCAATGATTTGTCTGTCCCAACTGTCGCCAATTTTAGCAAATGCTTGTAAATACTCATTGCTCAAATATGGTTTACCGATTGGCTCACACTTGTCTAACAAGTTGTCAAGGAACTTTTTAAAGTCAGCAATTGCTTCATCAAGTGTCATATTAAATAGATTAAGCAGTCAAACATAAAAACAAAAAAGGGTAAAAAGCGACACTACCTAATTATAAAGTTGATGCTAAAAAAAACGGTTCTTTGAAAGTCTGTCTAAAAACCAAGGAAACATGAGTAACGCAGAGGTTTCCAAGTTTGGTTTATCACGACCAGGGGAGTTAGGTCTCGGAAGACTTTCCCCAGTAAATAAAGCGAATCCCTAAAGTCATTGGAAGATACTTTAACCAATTAAGCACTATTTCAAATGCCCAAATAGGTTTAGTTTTCTCATCAGTCTTTAGTATTACTGATTCACTGTTATTTACGAATTGTTGTGACAACATAAGGTAAACCTAACATTTTACAGACAGACTTTCTAAAGTTGCCGCTAACTCAAATATACCCGAACCTTTTTAAGCTAAAAGGTTCGCATTTTGTCCTGTTTTGGGGTAAAAAGCGAAAGTTTCGGTTTCGCTTTTAGCACCTCCCAAATCCTAAATCCTCCCTAAGCAAACTCCTTTCGTTTGGTTTCGTTTTTATAGTATACCACGGCAGCGGCTTTTTGCACTTGTTGCAGGGTGGTGTGCAGTTGGTTGAGCTGCTGCACGCGCAGGCGGGTTTGGCGCAGGCGCAGGCGCTTGGCGTATTCCTGTTCGGCTTCGGCTTCGCCCAGTAGGTTGGCGGCATCGCGCAGGTTATCAATAAAGGGGGCGGGCATACCGGCAGCCAGCAGTGGGGGTTCGTAGTCCTTAGCTACTTTGCACATGGCAAAAAGCCAGAATATGGTATTGCGGGTGTTGGGTAATACGCGGCTGCGGTGTTTAAAGGCAAACTCATCGTACAGGGCGGGGTTAAGGGGGAAAGCTTTGTTAACATAAAATTCCAGTTCGGTGCTCAGGCGCATGGCGTTGGCGGTTAGGCGGGCCATGGTTTCGGTTATTTCTTC
>CAZLXD010000018.1:23245-24939 GCA_964563185.1 uncultured Chitinophaga sp. | reverse complement strand
ATGGTGGAATCGCTGGGGTGGGCGGTGCACAGTTCTATTTGGGCCAGCCACGATGTGGCAAAGGCGGCATCAAGGCCGGGGTCGATGGCGGTAAAGGCGGCAAGGTCGGTCAGGAAGATTTTGCGGACTACGCGGTTGTTTTCAATAAAGTCGGCATCATCTACATTAAAAGTGCGCTTGAGTTGCTTTAACCGCTTTGCTTTTTTCTGGTTTTCACCGGTAGTTGGTTCTTCTGCTTCCATAGTTACTCATTTTGCAAGTATGACGCAGGTTAAATATAAATAGTTACTGATTAATTTGCAATAGTTACTGTTCTAAATAGTTTGGTTACTGAAAAAAGAAAATAAATTCAGTGACCTGACTGTCAAATTCAGTGACCTGACCGTCAAATTCAGTGACCTGACCGTCAAATTCAGTGACCTTGCCATCAAAATCAGTGACCTGACCGTCAAATTCAGTGACCTTGCCGTCAAAATCAGTGACCTGACCGTCAAATTCAGTGACCTTGCCGTCAAATTCAGTGACTTTTATCAAAAACAGGCAAAAAGAGCGGATTTAGCCTCAAAACAGGGTAAAAAGACGGGTTTTGTGGGTATTTAGCCCTCGAAAGGGTGGTAGGTAAGGCCCTGGGGGCGGGTAAGGTGTTTATGTGTTAAGTTGCGAAGGTGTTGAGGTTGGTTGCCTCACCCCACCCCGACTAAGTCGGGGCACCCCTCTCCATGCGTGGCATGGAGAGGGGAAGTTCCGCTCAGCGTAACAGGGGTGAGGCATTCTGCCTGCAAAAGAAAGGCTGTAAGTAGCAATGGATTTGCGCACATCAAAAAAAAGCCCCGCCCTTACGGAGCGGGGTTCACTAAAAAACTTAAGAAGTGTTTTGTTACCCCGAATTTATTTCGGGGTCTCCCCTTTAGTGTGGAGGTGCCGAAACGAGTTCGGCATGAACTGTGCTTAAATCCAAGTTTAGAGACCAATATTTTTATCGTAGGCGATATTTTTCTTGGCTACGGCAAACGCCATTCGAAGCAGTTTGTTAGCCATCGCTACTTTTATCACCCTCATCGGTTTTCCTTTTTGCTCTAATCGTTCTTTTAGCGCTTTACACTGTGGGTTACACTTTTGTGCCGTCCAGGTACAGAGATAAAGCATCTTTCGGGCGCGTGCATTGCCTGTTTTGCATATGTGCCCTTTGCCTTTTACGCTGGTGCCGGACTGGTAAATACGCGGACACAAACCCACATATGCACTTAACTTTCTGGCATCTTCAAAGTGCTCAAAGTTGTTCGTAAGCACAATCAGCATTACACTGGTCTTTGGCCCAATACCCGGTATGGTCTGCAACTTCTCCAACGTTTCCCCACAGTGTTGCCTGGCAAGAGATTGAAGTTCATCGCTCAGTTGTTCAATTTCCCTTTCTATTGCCCGAAGCATTTTCTCTTTGCTCTGTTTGGCCTTTTTGCTCATCACGGGCAAATGCTTTTCAGCCTCTAACTGGTTGTGTAGAATAGTCATTTGCTTCTCATACCCTTCCAGCGTAGTCAGAATATCCCGCATTTCCATGATGTGATCGTCTTCCGGCTTCCAAAGGGCAGGGTGAACCATTTCGCCATACTGCGCAATCATGGCAGCATCTTTCTTATCCGTTTTGGTTCTCACCAATTGCAATTACGGATCTTGCTAAATTTTCTAGTATTGTT
>CAZLXD010000018.1:4836-23235 GCA_964563185.1 uncultured Chitinophaga sp. | reverse complement strand
AACATGTTCTTCTTGTAAAGAAACATGGCTAAGGCAATGTAATACGGACCGGACGCCTCCATTACACAGTGGTCGCCTGCTTGCAATATTTTAAAGAACTGCTCAAACCCTTGTTTATTGTTACCGAAAACTGCCGGTTTGCTTTTGCCGTTTTCTTTCCATGATACATCAAAGCTTGCTTTGGATATATCAATTCCTATAACTTTACCCATGCTAATGGATTTTAAAGTTGAAGGCACTAAGCACTTATCAATCCTTCATACTGGCTCCTACGCCTAATGAACTGTTCAAGCTGCTTAAGTGAAGGAGTAGATGGCTAACATGCCGAACGGCTTCCAGGAGCTAATGACAAGCGTTAGTTTCCATCTCCTCCTTTTCCTTCAATGATGAATAATCAACTAATTTATTACTCATCTCTTTACCCGAATGCAAGCATAGGATGACATCTGAGGTTTACACCACCGTCATACTTACATTCTCCACCACCTTGCCGCCTTGCAGCACGGTAACGGGGCGTTCAACGGTATTGTAACCTTCCAGTGTAAAGCGCAGGGTATAGGTGCCCGGTGGCACTTCCACAAAACCATAGTTGCCCAATGTGGTGGTTTTATCGGTAATATCCGGTTCCACAATAAGCACCGTTACCTTATGCAGCGGCAGGTTATTGGCAGCATCGGTTACCTTGCCTTCTATATTAAAGCTCTCCTCGCTGCTGCCTCCCGGCAGTTTGTACTCGTTCAGCTTAGTGGGGTTGCCCGCAAACACCACTTTACTGGCGCGGTTAACCCGCTGGCGGAAAGCATACGTAGCATTGTAAACAGTTACCCGCGCATCGGTAGCGCTGCCGCTGGTTTTAATAAAAGCATCCTGCTCCGGGTTTTCAGTGGTAAGGTTGCCGTACAGGGTGGCTATTTCGCCTATCTTAATCACTGTTAATCCGGCAGCTTCCAGCAATGCCTGGTTGGCAGGCACCGTGCACTGCGTGTGCAGGTTCTTTAAAAACAAAGCCATTTCATTTTGGTCGGTGGCGGCTTTGCCGTAGTTATCCAGCCCGAATTTATTCTGTATGGCGGGCTTATCGGCAAACACCGTTTCTACATAATACTTCACTTCGTTGTACTTGGCGCGGGCTAAAACCATTACAGCTTCCACATCGGCCGTTTCCTGCTCCTGCTGGTCTTCGCGCGTTTCGGCTGTTTCAGCTGCTTCGCTGGCCTCAATACTCAATAGCCAGTTGGCAGCAAAGGGGTCATCAAAATCGGGGTTCAATGCGATAAAGAGCGCTTTATCGGTTCCAAAAATTGTTCTGTTTGTCCGGCTGTCCTCCATCATGTCAGCATCCGGAATGTTGTACTTTCTTACTACCATATGCTTTGGTTTTTAATGATGAAATAATACCCGAAAGGTATAATCAATTTTCAATAAACAAGTAAATGCTTATATAAGAGAATGCTTATTTGTTAAAATAAAGAATGCATCGCTCTTCAGTGGTGCGGGCATTCCTCCCGTGCCAAACAAACAACCAAACCATAAAATGTAATAAGGCAAGCGGTTGGTGAGGGCTCCCCACCGCGGGGCAGTTTTGTATTGCTCTAAATCTTTACCAACTCCGCATTGGCCTTCACCGCTTCTTCAATGTAAGTAAAGGTGGTAAGTATATCGGGCTTGCCGGTGCGCACGGCTACGGTGTGTTCGAAGTGAGCAGATGGTTTGCCGTCCTGTGTGGCAATGGTCCAATCGTCATTCATGGTGTATATATCGCGCTTGCCCAGGTTTACCATAGGCTCAATGGCTATTACGCAGTTTTCGGGCAGGCGGGCACCTTGTCCTCTTCTGCCATAGTTAGGCACCTGCGGGTCTTCGTGTATGGTTTTGCCCACCCCGTGGCCTACCAGTTCGCGCACACATTTGTAAGGATTCTTCACCTCGCAGTGTTCCTGTACGGCAAAGCCTATATCGCCCGTGCGTTTACCGGTAACAGCATGTTCAATGCCCAAGTAGAGCGATTCTTTAGTTACCCGCAGCAACTTCTCCAGTTCTGGCTTTAGTTCATTTATACCAAAGGTGTAAGCCATATCGGCATGGAAGCCATTCATGTAAACTCCACAGTCCACCGATATAATATCGCCCGGCTTAAACTCAGTCTTTTTAGGTATACCATGCACCACTTCGGCATTCATGGAAATACAAAGTGTATTAGGGAAATCATCGTAGCCTTTAAAGGAAGGTACGCCTCCGTTATCGCGTATAAATTCTTCAGCCAGTTTATCTACCTGCAAGCCGCTTACTCCGGCCCGCAATTCCCTAGCTACCAGGGCAATAGTTTTCGATAACACCTCACCGCTCAGGCGAATCAGTTCTATTTCTTCGTTGGTATTAATTCTTATAGCCATATACAAACTAAAACCCCTCTCGTTCGGAGAGGGGCGCTGTGTTATCTAATAACTTTGCTGATACATGTTTCCTTGTCTTCCTTTTATACGTCCGGAAGAAGTTAAACCATCATAGTGGCGGTTCAACAGGTATGTTTCAATGGTTTGAAGGGTATCAAGCACCACCCCCACCATGATAAGTATTGAGCTGCCTCCAAAGAAGAGGGCGAAAGAACGGTTAACATCGAACAACATTACTATAGCCGGCATAATAGCTACAATACCTAAGAATATGGCCCCGGGCAGTGTAATGCGCGAAATAACCGAGTCGATAAACTCTTCCGTTTTTTTACCTGGCTTAACACCGGGAACAAAACCGCTGTTGCGCTTCAGGTCATCGGCAATTTGAGTAGGGTTAACAATCAAAGCCGTGTAGAAGTAAGTGAAGGCAACAATGAGGATGAAATAAGTGAGGTTGTAAGCCATTGACGTAATATCGTTAAAGGCAATCAGGAACTTGCTGTTTTGGTCGAAGCCCGGAATAAACTGGGCAATAGTAGCCGGAAGGAACATGATAGCCTGTGCAAAAATGATAGGCATAACCCCTGAAGCATTCAGCTTTAAAGGAAGATACTGGCGAACACCGCCTGCCTGCATCATTTTTCCGCCCTGAATAATATTGCGCTTGGCATACTGAATAGGTATTCTGCGGGTTCCCTGAATAAGGAGAATACAGGCGCCTATTACTACAATAAGGAAAGCCATTTCAATTACAAAAGCAATTAATCCGCCCTTGGCAAAGCGCGAAGAAAGTTCTTCGAGAATAGAGCCGGGGAAACGGGCTAATATACCCACCATAATCAGAAGGGAAATACCATTGCCTATACCTTTGTCGGTAATACGCTCCCCCATCCACATTACAAACAGGGTTCCGGCAGTAAGAATAACCACTGTTGAAAGCCAGAAAATGAATGGAGATAAGGTAGGAAGTATAGCGGCAGCATCGGCATTGCGCAGGTAAATAACATAACCGGCAGCCTGAAAACCTGTTACCACAATGGTAAGTAAACGGGTATACTGGTTCAGCTCTCTGCGACCACTTTCGCCTTCCTTCTGCAATTTCTGAAAGTAAGGGATAGCGATAGTTAATAACTGAATAGCGATAGAGGCAGAGATGTAAGGCATAATACCCAATGCAAAAACGGAAGCACGCGCAAACGCACCACCCGCAAACAGGTTTACCAACCCAAGTATACCGCTGCTACCCTGCGACTGGATGTTTTCCAACGCGGTAGGATCAATACCCGGAAGTACGATATAGGTTCCAAGGCGGTAAATGGTGATTAAGCCGATGGTAAGAAGAATCCTGTTTCGCAGTTCTTCTATACTCCAAATCTCTTTTATCTTCTGAATAAGTTTCATGCCGTAATACTATGTAAAAAAGGATTCCGATGCGGAATCCTCTATTTATATTTTGAAGGTTTATTTTACGATGGTTACGCTGCCGCCCAACCCTTCGATTTTACTTTTGGCGGAGGCGCTTATGGCGTGTACGCTCACATTCACTTTGGTGGTCAACTCACCGGATCCGAGCACTTTTACTAAAGCTGACTTTTTCAGCAGTCCGTTTTCGCGCAAATTTTCAACGGTAATTTCCTTTAAGCCGTAAGCATCAACAATATGCTGTATTTTACCCAGGTTAAGGCCGGTGTATTCGGTACGGAAAATATTGTTGAATCCTACCTTAGGCATTCTCCTTTGAAGAGGCATCTGTCCACCTTCAAAACCAAGTTTTTGCTTGTATCCTGAACGCGACTTCGCTCCTTTATGACCTCTGCCTGATGTACCACCATCAGTAGAACCATGTCCCCTTCCCTTTCTTTTTCTTTTGCCTAACGAACCGGCAGCAGGTTTTAAATTGTGCAATTCCATTGCTTATAGGTTTTCAACTTTAACTAAATGCTGAACTTTCTTAATCATACCGGCTACGGCAGGAGTATTTTCCAACTCATTGCTGCTTCCCAGTTTATTTAAACCAAGAGCCGTCATAGTTCTTTTCTGACGCTCATCCTTTTCGATGGTGCTCTTTATTTTGGTTACTTTAATTTTTGCCATGACTTTTTGAGTTTTATGGTTGGCGGTTCACAGTTCGCAGCCTTAAATCTGCCTTCGGTGAACTGTTAACTATTATCCTTTAAATACTTTATCCATAGCTACACCGCGGTTCTTTGATACGGTGTAAGGGTCGCGCAGTTTGCTAAGTGCATCCAGCGTAGCCTTAATTACGTTGGCAGGGTTTGAACCGCCTTGTGATTTAGCTAATACATCTTTAATACCGGCACTTTCCAATACCGCACGCATAGAACCTCCGGCAATTACTCCTGTTCCCTGAGAAGCGGGCTTTAACATTACCACCGCAGCGCCAAACTTGCCAAACTGAACGTGAGGAATAGTTCCTTTGAAAACCGGAACACTCACCAGATTCTTCTTAGCATCGTCAATTGCTTTTTGGATAGCTTCCTGTACTTCTCTGGCTTTTCCTAAACCTTCGCCTACAATACCGTTACCGTTACCGATAACCACGGTAGCCGAGAAACTGAAAGTACGACCACCCTTGGTTACTTTAGTTACCCTACGGATGTTCACCACTTTCTCTTTTAATTCCAGTTCGCTCGCCTTGAGCTTTTGAACGTTCAATTTTGCCATTGCTTTATCTTGAAATAGTTTGAATCAATTATTAGAATTTAAGTCCGCCTTCGCGTGCACCTTCCGCCAGTGCCTTAATACGTCCGTGGTAAAGGTTACCTCCGCGGTCGAACACTACGGTAGCAATTCCCTTTTCGGCAGCTTTTTTAGCAATAGCAATACCTACATTTTTGCTCTGCTCGGTTTTTGTGCCGGTACGGTTAAAGTCTTTATCGCTGCTGGCAGCCGCTGCTAAAGTATGGCCGGCCTCATCGTTAATGAGCTGGGCATATATTTCTTTGTTGCTGCGGTATACAGCCAAACGCGGGCGCTCTGCAGTTCCGCTTATTTTGCCGCGGATACGCGTTCTTATTTTCT
This sequence comes from uncultured Chitinophaga sp., assembly GCA_964563185.1. Lineage (GTDB taxonomy): Bacteria > Bacteroidota > Bacteroidia > Chitinophagales > LD1 > Bog-950. The sequence goes on along the minus strand of CAZLXD010000018.1, from coordinate 17,800 downwards.
TTCTTCTTGCTTCTTTGCTGAATGCCATCTTACCTATTTTTTAAGATGATGATGAATTTTATTGCTTATCGCTTAATGATTATTTCTTAGAGGCGCTCTTACCTGCTTTTCTTCTCAATACCTCACCGGCAAACTTGATACCTTTTCCTTTGTAAGGCTCCGGCTTACGGATAGCGCGGATTTTAGCACACACCAGGCCTAAAAGTTCCTTATCGTGGCACTCTAAAGTTACCATGGGGTTCTGTCCTTTATCCTGCTTTGATGAAGCCTTAATTTCAGTAGGCAACAACACCACTACCGGGTGAGAGTAACCTACGTTTAGAGTTAACACCTGTTTCTGTGCATCGGCACGGAAACCCACACCCACCAGTTCGAGTGTTTTTACATAACCCTGAGAAACTCCGGTTACCATGTTATTCAACACAGCACGGTAAGTTCCGTGTAAAGCTTTGTGCCTTTTTTGCTCGGTAGGCCTTTCTACAGTAAGAACGCCATCGTTCACTTTTACTGTAATGTCCTGGTCAACTGCTTGAAACAATTCACCCTTAGGCCCTTTTACCTTTACCACATTGCCTCCCAGTATTTCTACCGATACACCTTTGGGAAGTGTGATGGGAGCATTACCTATACGTGACATATCTTATGTTTTATCGCTTTAAATAGAATGTTAGAATATTTCGCAAAGCACCTCACCGCCAATTCCCTGAACGCGTGCTTCTTTATCGGTCATTACTCCTTTTGAAGTGGAGATGATAGCTACACCCAGCCCGCTTAATACTCTTGGCAGTTCGCCTGCACCGCGGTACTGACGAAGACCCGGAGTAGAGATGCGCTTTAAACTCTTTATAACCGGAGTTTTGCTGTTAGCATCGTATTTAAGGGCTATTTTGATAGTTCCTTGTCCGAAGTTGCCTTCATCTTCAAACTTGTACTTAAGTATATATCCTTTATCATAAAGAATCTCAGTGATTCTTCTTTTCAGTTTAGAAGAAGGAATCTCCACTAAGCGGTGTCCCGCCTGTTGAGCGTTTCTGATTCTTGTCAGATAGTCGGAAATTGGATCGATGACCATTTTATTCTTTTTATGCTTTACTCAATGTTACTGATTACCATGAAGCCTTTGTAACTCCCGGAATTTTACCCTCGCTGGCTAGGTCGCGGAATTTAATACGGCATACTCCGAACATACGCACATGTCCGCGCGGACGGCCGGTAAGCGCGCAACGGTTGCGCAATCTTACTTTTGAAGAGTTTTTAGGAAGTTTGTCTAACAAACTCCACTCTCCTGCTTCTTTCAGCGTTTCTCTTTTAGCTGCAAACTTTGCAACTAATCTTTCTCTTTTGCGCTGACGGGCTTCTATTGATTTCTTTGCCATTTATCTGATGGTTTTCTTTGTGCTGATTATTTGTTATCTTTTTTGAACGGCATACCCAGTGCTTCTAAAAGAGCGTAAGCTTCTTCGTCCGTTTGTGCGCTGGTTACAAAGGTGATGTCCATACCGTTAATCTTGGTTACCTTGTCAATTTCCATTTCAGGGAAAATGATTTGTTCCTTGATACCGAGAGTGTAGTTACCGTTTCCGTCAAACCCTTTGTTGTTGATTCCTTTGAAGTCGCGAACACGGGGAAGAGAAACCGAAACCAAACGGTCAAGAAATTCAAACATTCTGTCCTTACGGAGAGTTACGCGAGAAGCGATAGGCATGTTTTCGCGCAGCTTGAAGTTTGAAATAGCTTTACGGGCCTTGGATGAAACCGCTTTCTGACCGGCAATAGCAGTCATTTCGTTTACAGCAATATCCACCAACTTTTTGTCGGAAGTAGCACCGTTAACACCCTGGTTTAAACAGATTTTTTTGAGACGAGGCACCTGCATTACGCTGGTGTAGTTGAACTTCTGCATTAAAGCAGGAGCAATCTCTTTCGCATAGCGCTCCTTTAAGCGCGGAGTATATTTTGTCTGACTCATTTTATTTCGTTTTATGCACGATTCCAACCGCGCATCCTTAAAAAATGGACGGCAAAAATAACTCTTACCCCCATAAATCCAAATGTTTACAAGAAAAAAATGGGCAACTATTCAGAATCAGCACAAATACTGCGGCTGTTATCTGTATAAAATATGTTGCCGCTATTTTTTGCTGTCGCCTGTTATCTTTACGCGCCTTTTTTAATATGGCTGTATTTTATTATGAAAAGAATCTGTCTCTTCTTCCTGCTTTTTGTTTCGCTGTTCGGCCGTGCTCAGTCACCGGGTTGTAATATTCAGGCCATTCGCACGGCACTAACAGGTGCCGGCTATTATGAACTTACCGTGCCTACCCAGCCGTGCAGTATGTATTTTGTCAATCCTGCTTCGCAATCGTCTGTTCTTTCCGAGCAAAATGCCCAGCAGTTTGGCGCGCACATGGTTTCTTTTCAAACCGCACAGGAGAATACCGATGTATTGAATGCAATGTATAACAGCCCTTACAGCCCGGCTAACTACACTATATGGATAGGCCTGAGTGATGGCATGCAGGAGGGGAACTTTGTGTGGCTGGATGGTGCCCCGGTAAACTACACCAACTGGTCGACCGGTGAGCCCAATAACCTTATTCCCAGTTGCTGCAATATTCCTATTATAGGTTGCCAGCCACCCGATATTCGTTGCCAAAACGGAGAGGATTGTGTACAGATGTATGGTGACGGTAGCTGGAATGATTTCGGCTGCGATGTAAACAGCATTTCTATTATTGAAATTAACCTGTGCCCGCAAATGACTACCACTCCTGACTCAACCATCTGTCAGGGCACATCCATTACTCTTTCAGCGTCCACTATTCTCGGCTCCACTCCTTATACTTACTCGTGGAATCCGGGAAATTTAAGCGGAAGTACCGCTTTAGTTTCTCCCGCCTCTCCTACCGCTTATACCGTACGGGTAACCGACCGTTGGGGCTGCTATGACGAAGAAACAGTAACGGTAACTACCCAAACCTGCGGCAGCCAGCCCGGTTGCGATGTAAACGCCATTAGAACCGCCTTTACCGGAGCAGGGTATATTGAGTTGACGGGTGTCCAGGGCCAGCCATGCAGTATGTATTTCATTAATCCCACTTCGCAGAATGCAAATCTCTCTGAGCAGGCAGCACAACAGTTAGGGGCTCACTTAGTGGTGTTTAATAACGCATCGGAGAATCAGGCCGTAGTAGCCGCTTTGAATGCAGCCGGAACCATATCGGCTGTAGATGCCGTATGGGTAGGTTACAGCGATGAGATTAGTGAAGGAAGCTGGATAGCGCTGGACGGCACCAACATGTCGTACCTTAACTGGGCATCGAACGAACCTAACAACAACGGGCAGGGCGATGCCTGTTGCAGTTTCCCCGATTGGTTGGGAGGCTGCCAAACCAGCGAAGCCTGGCGTTGCCAGTACGGGGAAGACTGCGCTCAGATATACTCCAGCGGCCAATGGAACGATTTGCCCTGCAACCGCAACAGTGTTTCTGTAGTGGAAGTAAACCTTTGTCCTGTTCTTACCGTTTCTGCCGATACAACCATATGCACCGGTAATTCTGTGGTGCTGAATGCATCTACTATTCTCGGCTCTAACCCTTACACCTATTCCTGGAATCCGGGAAATGCAAACACGGCTTCCTACACCGTTACTCCAAGCAACACAACCGCATACATTTCAAATGTAACCGACCGCTGGGGCTGTTTTGCTACCGACACGGTTACTGTAACCGTGCAGGGCGGAGGCACTCAAAGTTTTACTCTCAATCCAAATCCTGTGTGCGAAAATCTTCCGGTAACGGTTACCTATACCGGCACATCGCCCTCTAATGCAAATTACACGTGGGGCTTTAATGGCGGAACAGTATTAAGCGGCAGCGGGCAAGGCCCTTATCAGATAAGCTGGAGCGGAACCGGAAGTAAAACGGTAACGTTAGATGTTTCAAGCGGAGGATGTACTTTCCCGCAGGTAACTCAGCCACTTACTATCAATGCCAATCCGGTTGCCGATGCCGGAACCGATGCAACGGTTTGCTCCGGCAATCCTGCTCAGTTAGGTGCTGCTTCGGTAGCGGGTTATAGTTACCAATGGCTTCCGGCTACAAATCTTTCTTCTTCCACTATAGCCAATCCTGTTTGCACGGCTTCTAATTCAGGCAGCAGCCCGCTGGTGATTCAATATGTTTTAGGAGTAATGCAAAACAATTGTGTAGATGCCGATACCGTAGAGGTAACTATTAATCCTTCCAGTCCTACTACCATTAGCGCTGCGGGCAATACTTCGTTTTGCGATGGTGGCAGCGTTTCTTTAAGTGCCGATTCTGTTTTCAACTCTTACTTATGGAGTAACAGCCAAACAGCCAACTCTCTTACGGTAACTCAAAGCGGAAACTACACTTTAACTGGAACCGATGCCAACGGATGCCAGTATACCAGCAACACCATTGCGGTAACTGTTTTCGAAAACCCTGCGGTTAGCCTTGTTTCATCCAACAATGAAAGCTGTGCCGGCTATGCTGACGGAAACATAACCGTTACTTCTAATACAGGTACTTCGCCATTCAGTTATACGTGGAATACCACCCCTGCACAAAACAGCGCCACTGCAACTAACCTTACAGCCGGTACGTATGCCATTACAGTAACCGATGTAAACAACTGCTCCGCTACAGGCAGTTACTCCATCAGCGCGCCAACTCCTTTGGTTATAGAGGTAAGCAACCTTACCAACACCAGTTGTGCCGGACTGAGTGACGGCAGCATTCAACTTTCCGTAAGTGGCGGAAATCCTTCTTACTCTTATTCGTGGGATGATGGAAGCACCTCCAACTTTTTGTCGGGAATTGGTGCAGGCACGTACAATGTAACTGTATCCGATGCCAACAATTGCACCGAAGATACTTCGGTAACCGTTACCGGCCCGCCACCTATTACCCTGCTCACGCTCGATTTCGATTCTGTAAAATTCGGAACAGAAATTCAACTGGTTACCGATGTGCAACCGGCCAACGGCACCTATACTTACGAGTGGAGCCCCGCTAACTATCTCAGTTGCACCAACTGCGCTACTCCTTATTTTTCAGGGGTCCGCTCAACAGAGTATGAGTTAACCGTTACCGATGCCTTTGGTTGCAGCGTAACCGCTACGGTTAATGTAAACGTGTTAGCCGACAAGCCGGTTTTTATTCCAAATGTGTTTACCCCTAACGGTGATACCCAAAACGATGTATTCGGAATTTTTGCCACCGGAGTAAACTACTACAGCCTTAAAGTATTTAACCGCTGGGGCGAAAAAGTGTTCGAGTCTTACAACACCACCAATGGCTGGGATGGCACTTACTTAGGTAAAGATGCTGCCCCGGGAGTTTACAGTTACACAACTATTATCACTTTCTTAGATGGTGAAAACCGCAGATACAAAGGAACGGTTACACTGCTCAGATAAAACCTCCCTTGTTCCCGCAGAACTCACAGAAACACGCAGACAGGATTTTCTGCGAAATCTGCGGGTTCTTCGGGAAACCTGATTGCCTATTCCACCTTCACATACGGTTCAATCTTCAGGAAAAGACTATCCGTTATCACCGCCACTTTCTTCAGGTCGCTCACGCTTTTATAATTGCCATGCTGCTGTCGGTAGTTATAAATAGGCCGGGCAAACGTGTAATTAATATACGGGTGCTTTCGCAGGGTTTCCACATCAGCCGTATTAATATCTATTCGGGCAACTTCGGTTTCTGAGCAAACCATTCTGTCCTTTAAAAACTGATAAGTGCTGTCGGGCATACCCCACACCTCTCTTATCTGCTCCACCGAAACAAACCCGCCCAAACGGTTCCTGTACTTAATAATTCTGCTTGCCAGCGATGGGCCTATGCCCCGCTGCCTTTCAAACAACGATGAATCAGCGGCATTAATATCAATACTAAAAACCTTCTTCTCCGCCACCGGTTTAACCTCGTAAGTGTATTTATCCGCCTGTGGGCTTTCAACTTTAATATAAGGCAGTAAGCGCTGGTAAACCTCCTCGTCCACCACATACAACTTCTTCATATCCTCCGGCTTATAAAACCTGCCGCCTTTGGCCTTGTACGCCTCAATAGATTTTGCCTGCTTTTCGCTAAAGCCCAATTGCTGCCACTCCTTCTCCCCTATCTTGTTCGGGTCAAAATCAAAATAAGCAACCGGGGGCTTTACTCTTTGCACAGTTTGCCCTATGTTCTCAAACGGGTTGTAGGGGCGGTTTTCCTCCGCCATGGCCGAATCGCTCAGCCTGCGGGCATTGTATTCGGTTATAAATTGCTGAATACTCCCATCCTCTCCGCTCTGCGCCAAAGCATCTTTTACCGGATAGAAATAAAAATAAACTCGCGGGGCAATAAACATCCCTACTACAAGCAGTGCCAAAACTATAGCTGCATTCCGTTCTCCCTTGCTGAAAGTGAAAAACTCTTTGAGCATTCCCTAAAAGTAGAAAAAAGAAGAAACAAAAACTTCCCTCTTGTATTCAAGCCCTTTAGAATGATTGTTAGCAAGAAACAGCCCGATACTTATATCACTACATACAAATAGTAGTAAGCCGTCTTTGAAACCATACCGCCACCACTATGCAGTTGTATGTTTTTAGACCGCCTCGGATACTTCGACTTAAACATATTAATATAATACTCCTCCAATTCCGAAATAGCTTTTGGGTTTGTATGCTGGTAAAGGAGATACATCTTATCAAAGTCTTCTGTTCGGTAGTCAACTTGGTCAGCTCTTACCTCTGCGTCTCCCGTTTTACCTATTTTAAAAGTCTTGCCTTTATTACTATCAATTATTCTGTTAATAGCTTGAGTAATCAAACCTTTAGTATATGCGCCAATAGGGGCAACTATCAAATGCTTTTCTATCACATCAGGGGCATAACCGTGCATTAAAAATTTTATAAAATCTGCCATAAGTTTCAACTCTTGAAAATATTCTGCAACGAATTCTGTATATAGTTTCCAACCTCATTGGTCAACTCATCTTCAAACTTCTTCACTACATTTTCTTCAAGTTTATTACAGCAACAAGTCCACACAGCTCCTGCCTTTCCGTCAGCAAACTTTAGTTGGTAGTCAGGCTGCTCTCCATGCTCAGGGCATCGGGTTGTACGCTTCACATTGTCAGCAGCTTTTCGGGTAGCTTCTTTCAAGTCCATATAGTTGTTTTAATAGTTTAAACAATACAGCAACAATAACGATGCCCAACGCAACCTATCTGCGCAGCAAACTAACCAGTAAATTTTCTAAAGGAATTTTTTCAATACCGCTTCTTTCAACTTTGGTATTTCAGCAAGCTCTTTTTCAAGGGTGGTAATCTTACCTTCTATCTTTTCCATTTCAGCAACTATTATTTGTTGTTCAGAAAGCGGGGGGACAGGAATTCTGTATGCTTTCAATTGCGTGCCGTTAATGTTTGCTTGGTTTACGCTTTTTGACATAACAGAGAAGCCATAGTCACGTATAGTTTTACTGTTAAGAACATTAGCTAAGTAAATAGGATTTATCAACTCGCTTTTATAAAGAATACGAATTAGATAGCCCGCGAAAATGGCAGGTTGCTCGCCTTTATATATTCCAACTTTCCCAACTAATTCTGGGCTATTTGTTCTATTAAAAAGAACATCATTCTTTCTTAGAAGATACTTATCAATTTCATCTTCATTACTTGTATAAACTAAATCGTTCCAATCAATTTTACCGTTTTGAATGTTTCCCATTCTTATCACAGGAATACGTCCGCTTTTCTGCGACTTGGAAGATGAACCATACTCTACGGAGTCGCACAAACTACCCAATAATTCTCGACTGTATTTTGAGAAAGCAGTTTGAATTAGCATTTGGATTTTACTTTTCTCGGCTTCAACTTCTCCTTTTGCCTTTTTCTCTGTTCTCTCCAGCGCTTCTATTTCACTAACTATTTTTTTCTGAACATCAAGTGGTGGAAGTGGAATTCGAATTTCATTAATTACACCCGACAGGTTATTGATATTTGAGCCACTTCCAACATCTCTAACTGTTTGCCTCAAAATTGTATTTAGCAACTGAAAAAAATACTTAGGGCTGTTTTTGTTGTTAACCCTAATTATCCCCATAAAGCCACCTGCGTAATAATCAGTGTCTTTACTAATGAATGCCACTTTCCCTAAATGTTCTTTACTGCCACTTGAAAAACAAATAAAAATGTCGTTAGCAATAAGCTTTTTTTCATTAGGAATTTGAAAGTCATTTTCAAGAAAAACCTTCTTTTTAACCTCAAATGTTCCGTCAAGTGTAATATTATCCGCAGTTAAAATAATCTTGTCTGTTTCAGTAGCAGTTTGATCACCCTTTGAGTAAGTAACCCCTTTAATTATTTGAGCCACCTCATCAAATCTTTTTACCTCCCACTTAGTTTCATACTTCACTTTTTTTTTAACCGAAGTAGAAATGTTCTTTTCAAACTCTACTCGGTCAAAAGTTAGCATATCCACCAAAGAGTGGCGGGTAACTTTCTGTTGTAGGCTGGAGTGTATGGTGCTTTCAAAATCGCCTTTAAAGGCACGGTATATGTAAGTGCTGGCTTTTTCTTCATTTTCAAAACTGTCTTCATCAAATAGTTTAGTGCATTCCGCTATGCTCTTTCCACGCTGTATCGGGTGTATACCCTCGCTGCCTCTTCGGTTGCTAAACTCATAACCCAAAAAACGTTTCTCATCATCCTTCTGTCCGCTCCTTATCAATACCACTTTTTGTGGGTAAGCCAGTATAAAGTAATACACCTTCTCTGTTTCCAGTTCTAATACCTGTTTCCAAAAATCCTCTTCGTTTTTTGCTTTCAGTTTCTTGCGGTATTCCTTATAAATCTCGTGTTGCTCAATGGCTTTGTTCGGCTCCTTCTTTAACAGCGTAACGTAATCATCAAATTTTATCTCTCCTCCTTTGGAGGAGCCGGAGGAGGTTCTCCAAACATGCGCTACATATTTGCTTACGGGCTTTTCAGTTCCGTTTAGCGTTACATCTTTATAATCGGCAAAAAATTTCTCTACTGCCTTTTTAAGGTTTACGCTCACGTAGTTATTTCTTCTGCGTAAAAACAACACAACCGTGTTGGTGTTTGTAGCCATAAAAGTATTGCTGCCTAATTCTGTAATACCTATAATGTCAAAATATTGTAAAATAATCGCGCGTGCTTTGCTGTAAATTCCCGTATTGCTTAAAATAGTATTAGGCAAAACAATCCCTGCCACCCCTCCGTCTTTCAGCAGTTGTTTGGTGCGCTCAATAAACAAAGTTTCTATTTCGCTGCTACTATCGGTAAGTGCATTGTATAAGTCAAAACTCTCGTCTTTGTAAAAAGCGCGAGCTGCGTTTTTAAATGCTGAAACCGAGTACGGAGGGTTCGAAACTAGCATGTCAAACTGCTTGTTATCCTTAGTAAAATCTTTGTCTTTGTGTAGCAATTTTCCTTTGTAATCAGGGTGGTCAAACCGTGCTAAACCATCCGAGTGTATTACGTTTGCCAAACCATCTCCGTGCAGGTAACAACCTACTTTCCCAACCTTTACTAAGCGGTAGTCCTTTTCAATTCCATAAATGTATTTGATGGCCCAGGCAAAATGGTCGTCTTTCCAGTTGCGTATTTTCTTGGCAACAGCCGCATGATATTTCTTATCATCCTTTTTATCAATCAGTCGCTGTATTTCATGCATGGTCTCCGTCAAAAAATGTCCGCTTCCCGCTGCATAATCTATTACATAAGGTAAAAGGGTATCATTATCAATTTTTGCGTTGCTCAGTCTTTCTTCAACTATGGTATCAACCGGCAAACTTTTTATCACAAACTGCGCCACCGGCACCGGGGTAAAAAACTGCCCGCTTTCTTGCTTCAACCCTGTTGTCAAAAGCAACTCAAAAAAATCGGAAAGGTATTGTTGCTTCTTGGCATAGCGCAGTTTATACTTCTCTAAAAGCTGCACTATCTCTTTTACTACAACAGCGTTTTCATCAAACGACTGCGCGTCATACACATCCTTTATCGCAAACTCGTTATTCTTCTCTAAACGTATTTTTCTAAACTCCTCTAAAATCGGTTCACGTTGCTTCTCCGACAGGTAATCAAACTTGTTGTTAAACTCTGTTTCCGAAAAATCGGTAACTACCTTTTCCAAAAACTCATGCATTCCGTTTTTGTATAAATCTGTCAACCGTAGTTGAAAACTGCGGTGGTCATCTATTCCTTCCAGCCATTGAAACCCCAGTTCATTATCGGTTCCCTCATTTACTTTTTCATCATAAATCTTGCACAAGAACAAGGTGAAAATGCGATTGAAGGCATTGCCCTTGTCCGACACTACATTATGGCGAAGTATTTCCAAAAACCGATTAAAAATAAAGCTGCTATCCTCTTGCTTTATTTCTTCCAAATCATTTATGGTTAAGGCTTTGCTTTCATAGTTGTAAGGCTCTACCCAACTGTCAAAAACACCATTGTCTTTGGTCAGCTTATTCCACTTATCGTAAAAATCTTTTACATCGCCAGCCCTGTAATCGTCCTCTATTTTTACAATCTCATTCCTGTAAACAACCTCCTTACCCTTCAATTCCGAAGCATAAAGCATAATCAAATCCGCCTTATTACTGAATTTGAAATAGGTAAATAGCTGTCCTCCGTCTTTGTTTAGTTTGGTAAGTGCTTTATCAAACTCTTTCCCGTAGGTCTTACACTCTATTAAAAGATACTCTGAACCATCATCTCGGGTCACGCAAATGTCCAAACGTCCGCTTGTGCCGTGTCCGGCTGCCCATGTTTTTTCTAAAATAATGTTCTCGGGCTTATATCCTTTTTCAAGCAAGCGGTCAACACACTCTAAAACCACAAAATTTTCAGGTTGCGAAAAATTGGAAGTAGTCTTGTTTTCGGCTTTTATTTTCTTGCCGTAGTGGATAGTTTCCTTTTCAACATCTACCTCTAGCAGGTAGTTACCATGTTCAGGATACCGTTTCTCAAAAATACCAACGGCATTTTCTTTGGCTTTAAAGCCTAAGGTTTTTAGCAAGTCTCTTGCACTCATGGTTGGTTAGTATTTGCAAGTATGTAAACAATATATCACTTTTTCAACTGTTTCCCCACCGGTTCCAATCATAACTGTCCTATCAAGGCTTACACTGCAATTGCAGCGCAAATAGCGAGCATTTACACGCAATGTACTTGCGTGCAAAAATAAAAAACAAAACCCCGAGCAGCGCTCAGGGTTTTGTTCAACTCCGTCTTCCGTCTTAGGTCCTCCTACTTCTCAAACGTAATCCTCCACCCTCCGGAATTACCACCCGTATTCTGCACATTCAAAAACGTATTCCCGTTCTGCATCAAACTCGTGGCATTCGCAAACTCATCAGGGCTCATAGTTACCACCTGTCCGGCTCCCAAACCAAGCACATTGCCATTTGGCCCCCCATTAGGTGCCGTGCTGCCATACACCTGTATACTCGTATCAAATGCCTCCACTGTCACCCTTGTTACGTTTTCATTTACTTCACTCAGGTCCACATTATCAATCTCACCCGGTCCAAATTGCCCATCCTCCACCTCATCACCTCCCGCGCCCGGGCTGCTTATCATCTCCAGCACTATCTCCCACATAAACCGCTCCCGTATTGAGGCATCATTCCTGAATATATGCTTACCATCCTCCATCATCGCCTTGCCATCAGCATAAATCGCATTGTTCGCCACTATCTTCGCATCCGTCTGCTGTTGGGCGTCCTGCCGCGCATCCATAAAATCATTGTAAACCGTTTCAAACTCACCCTGTGCAGTATCAAAATCGGCAGCAAAGCCAGCAGGCATACCCCCATCGGCTATCAGCACCGCACTGTGGTTAGCAATAAATGTTTTCCCTGCCTGCATCAATTGCTCCACATACTCCCAGTTTTGTGCAGCAGCCTTACTGTAATAATCCTGCCCTGCCTCCTCAATCCGCGGCTTGTAATACCCGCCCGTAAAAGCGCGCTTAATATACCCTTCCAGCGAATTCCACTTCCCTATCGCTGCCACCTGCTTCTCACCAAGGGTAACCCGCAGCACTTCCGCCTCCGCATACCGCGCCTGCCCGTCCGGCAGTGCCCGCGCAGCATGTATAGCCGTTATCTTCGTTGCGGCCAATCCCGGTGTGTAAATAGTGTTCTCTGCTGCAAAAGCAGCCTCTTGCTCTGCCTGGCTGTTCCAGACAATTTCTAACCCCGCATACAAAGCAGCCTGTGCGCATTTGTATTCTGCTAAGGGTCTCGGTGTTGTTAACGCCATAGTTTTACTTTTTTTGGTTTAATAAATAGATGCTCATACGATGCACCTCCCAAAAAAATTCCACAACAACACCTTTTTCACCCTCCCTACAACCCCTATTCCCTGCCGCCTGTCCCAAATCACCTTCCCATCTATCATCAATCCCTTCCGCCCACCCATACCCCCTTTCCGCCCTGTCAAAATTTCCTTCCCGGTGGTCAAAATTTCTTTCCCGGTGCTCAAAATCTCCTTCCCGGTGCTCAAAATTCCCTTCCGCCCGCTCAAAACTGTCTTCCGCCTGCTCTAAAAACCTTTCCCGTTTGCCTTTGCCCTTTGCTCACATAAGTTTCTCCACTCTCCTAAAGGAGATGGGAAATGCCGAAGGCAGAGGGGTGAGGTGCCGTTTCCCGTTTGCCATTTCACGTTTCACCTTTCTCGTTCGCCATTTGCTTTTTGCATTTCCCCGCCTGCCTACTACCACTGCCTACTTTGCCGTTTGCATTTCTCCGCGCCTCTGCGCGCCATCTCTTTACCCTCCCCTGTTGCCTACTGCCGCTTTCTCCTTTGCCGCTTGCATTTCTCCGCGCCCTCTGCGCCTCCGCGCGCCATCTCTTTGCTCTTTGCCCTTCCCCGCCTGCCTACCACAAAACAAAAAAGCCCCGCTTTGCAGCAG
>CAZLXD010000018.1:0-4736 GCA_964563185.1 uncultured Chitinophaga sp. | reverse complement strand
CTTTGCCCTTCCCCGCCTGCCTACCACAAAACAAAAAAGCCCCGCTTTGCAGCAGGGCTTTCGTTCATAATATCAAAGTAAGCATTAACCTCTTTCTTCCAAAGCCTTAACAAGGCCGGCAATCTTCTGCGAAGAAGAACCTTGCAGCGCGCTGATAACATTGCGTGCAGGCGACTGTAACAGTCCGATAATTTCTCCCAACAACTCGCCTTTGCTCTTCAGGGCAGCCAGCACTTCCAGTTGGTTATCGCCAACAAAAACATCGCTGTCAATGTAAGCACCCTTCAAAGTCGGCTTATCGGTTCCCTTGCGGAACTCCTTCAGCAACTTAGCAGGCGAAGCGCCATCGGCAGCAAACATTACTCCTGTTTGTCCGTGCAGCAAAGGGTAAACCGCTTCATAGTTTCCGCCAATTTGCTCCAGCGCCTTGCGAATAAGCGTGTTCTTTGATACGCGGTATTCAATCCCCGAGTTAAAACACAATCTGCGGAATTTGTTAGTCTTCTCTACAGTAAGCGTTTGCGGGTCGCACAGGTAAAAATATTGTGTATTGCTGAACTTCTCTTTCAGTTCGGCAATCTCCTGGTTTTTCTGATTCTTATCCATTTCTCGTAAGTTTTAAATGGGTGATAGAATTAAATTCCTGCCACGGTTTTGTAATCAACATTAATTCCCGGGCTCATGGTCGAAGCCATGCTGATGCTCTTAAAGTAAATACCCTTTGATGTGGAAGGCTTCAGTTTCGATAATGTCTGAAGCAGGGCAGTAGCATTCTCATTAATCTGGTCGGCACTAAAGTTTACACGGCCGATAGAAGTGTGAACGATACCAAACTTATCTACCTTAAAGGCAATCTTTCCTTTCTTCACCTCATTTACCGCCTTTCCAACTTCAGGGGTAACTGTTCCCGACTTAGGGTTTGGCATTAAGTTACGTGGTCCCAGGATACGAGCAATTTTACCCAACTTGGCCATAACGTTTGGAGTGGCAATTACCACATCAAAGTCCATCCAGTTTTCCTTTTCAATTTTAGTGACAAACTCGTCCAAACCAACGTGGTCGGCTCCGGCAGCTTTTGCTTCGTCCTCCTTATCGGGGCTGCAAAGCACCAATACTTTCTTGGTTTTTCCGGTACCGTGCGGAAGAGCCGTAGTACCTCTTACAGCCTGGTCGGCTTTTTTAGGGTCAACCCCTAATTGAATATGCAGGTCAACCGATGCGTTGAACTTGCAGGTGTTTACATCCTTAACCAGTTTGGATGCATCAGCGAGAGCATAGAGCTTGTTAGCATCTACTTTTCCTTCCACTGATTTTCTCTTTTTTGTCAGTTTCATTGATTTTGATTTTTGAGGTGAAACGGGTCAATGACTACCCTTCCTCGGTTAATAAAAAATATTTCTGATTGCTCTTATCCGGAATTAAATCTCTCCTTCAATTCTAAAGCCTGCGCTCTTGGCAGAACCTGCTACCATGCTCATAGCCGATTCAATGGTAAAGCAGTTCAGGTCGGGCATTTTCTCCTCCGCAATCTTGCGGATGATATCGGTGCTTACAGTACCTATCTTTTTACGATTAGGCTCGGCAGAACCACTTTGCTTCTTGGTATGCTCCATCAACAGGGCGTGAACCGGTGGAGTTTTGATAATAAACTCGAAACTCTTGTCAGTATACACAGTAATAACACAAGGTAAAATCTTACCTATTTTGTCCTGCGTACGGGCGTTAAACTGCTTGCAGAACTCCATAATGTTTACCCCTTTAGAACCTAATGCAGGTCCGATTGGAGGTGCCGGGTTTGCTTGTCCGCCTTTTACCTGTAGCTTGATGAACGTTTGAATTTCCTTTGCCATTTTATTTCAATTAAGGATGAACTATTTGATTGTTGTTTCTGAAATTTCTGATTAACTGATTTTCTCTACCTGCATAAAACTTACTTCCACCGGTGTCTTTCTTCCGAAAATCTTTACCACCACTTTCAGTTTTTTCTTCTCGTTGCTTATTTCTTCAATGGTACCTATAAAGTCATTGAATGGGCCGTCAATAATCTTCACATCCTCGTTAATAATAAACGGTTCTACCATTGTTTCGCCACCTTCCAGCATTTCATCGGCCTTACCCAGCATCTTCAACTCCTCTGCCCTTGAAAGCACTCCGAGGAAACCTAAAACTCCATGCACCTGGCGGATATGCGTCCACATTTCCTGAGTCATTTTCTTATCCTCCACCTGCATATAGATGTAACCCGGGTAAAGGGTTTTCTCTTTAATAGTTTTCTTACCGGCTTTAATGGTATAAACCTTTTCGGTAGGAACTAAAATGTTGGTTACTATGGTATCCCACTTGGCGCGGTTTACTTCCAGCATCACATGCTCGCGGATTTTCTTTTCCTGTCCGCTGATTACCCTCACCACGTAAATTTTCTTTTCGTCTGCCATGGTTACCCGATAATCATTTTATAAAGCTCTGCTGTCCCGGCCTTAAAAACCACATCCATCAGTACTACAATCAGCGAAATAATAAGGGCGGCCACCAATACTATCACTGAACTTTCCTGCAACTCAGCCCAGGTTGGCCAGGTCACTTTATGCATCAGCTCATCGTAAGCCTCTACAAAGTATAGTCTGATTTTTTCCATTTTATTCTTTTTAGTGGCGCCTGCCTGTTACAGTCAGCCGTCACCTGTCAATTAATTTTTATGCAGGGGCAGCCAGATTCGAACTGACATCAACGGTTTTGGAGACCGCTATTCTACCCTTGAACTATGCCCCTCTGCTTTCCCCTTGTTCCCGGGCTTTTTAGCCTGCTTTTAACCAAAACCTCATCAGCCCTTTCGGTAAAAAGGGACGCAAATATAAATGTAAACGGCTTACTTCCAAATATCCACCTCATTTTGTTGACTGCCTCAAGACACCCTTTGAGGCAATAAACGCTTAAAACGCCCGGCTTATGCCCACCACCCAACGGAACTTTACATGCTTTTGGTCAACATAGGGTGCATGGCTTACAAAGAAAGGAACATCAAAGCGTAGCGTAAGCGGCTTGATGTTTTGCAACGGCCCCCATTTTTTAACAGTAAAGGCAGCGCCCACACCAGCATCGGCACGTATTTGCGAAAACTGCTGTTGGTTGGAGGTATTCATATAAGTAATCACTCCGGCATCGGCAAAAAGATACGTTTTCAACTCAAAATGCTGGCGCAGCCACACGTTTTTCACCGGAACAATCCGGTTAAAATCAATTTCGGCATTTATAGCTGCTCCCGAAGGCCCCTTGTACGCGGCTACCACATTTCCGTTCTTATCTCTTTCAGCCAACAGATAACCGCTGTAACCGCGCATATTTAAACCACCGCCAAAATGAAGTGCACTCATATTATCGCGATAACGCAACGCCCAGCTTTGCGGCACAAAACCGGCAGCGCGGTAATACTTGCTTTCCATCATTTCTTCGGGGTTGCCTCCGGCAAAGTATAAAGCTGATTCGCTGGCAAGGTTGTTACCGGTTCCTATCCTGCCGTAAAAACGAGTATGGAAGTCGAGTTTCCAGACGCTGCTGTGGTTCTCGTGTGTAAACTCAAAGTAGTGGTAGTTGAACGAACTGAAAAGTGCACTGCTGCGCAGTTTAGCCGTAAAGCCCCCGCTTGCATGCAACTTGTTATAATTGTAAGAAACAGAAACATTGAGAGATGTATTGAATTTTTTACTGCTCGTCCAAATGGCATCCCATTCGTTCGGATACAAAAGATAGCTTCTCCATTCTTCCCGGTTTCTTGTAAACGCTTTAATGTGAAAGTCGAGTGAGAAGTTTTGAGGCAATTGCTTTGTAATACCCGTGCGGTACATTTCGTAACCATCTAACCAACGGCTTTGAAAGTAGAAGGTAGATTTCTTAAACACTTTATCAATGGCGGTACTATAACTGAAGTTGTAACTAAACCAACCTGCCTTCTTTCTCATTTCGTTAGTAAAGATGTAGCGCTTACTCCCCTGTGCCAAATGCGCATTTACCCAAACGGTCAGCGAGAAGTTATGCTTCACATTCATATAGTTCCCCTCCAGATGTGCACCCACCTTGAAGCCATCGTAGGCATTCCACCAAACATCGGGGCGCATGTACATTCGGTATCTCTTCCAACTTGGGTAAGGGTAAATGTGAGAATCAAAACGAAACTCTACAGTTCCCTTTTTTCGGTTATTCAGCATGTTGATGTCTGCCATTCGTTCGCTAGGGTCAATAACCACATTTTTAATCCCACCGGGAATTTTAACTGTAGCAGTGTACGTGGGTTGAAGTTTATCCCAACCGTACCACTTAGGAAGAATCTCGGATTTGCGATTTCGGATTTCGGACTTTTGAGACCAGGTATTGGGAATGTAGAAGTCATACACGGAGTCATTTTTTGAAATCAGTCTGAAGTCAATCGGCATTTGCATCCTGCCTTTTCTGCGGAACTTAACCGTATACTCATCCACATTCTTTGTCCTCTTTATACAGCCCACTTTGTAATCAATGTTTTTAGTGGTTTCCATCCATTGGTCAAAAAACCAATTCAAATCGGCATGCGTAAAGTGTATAACCGAGTTGCGGAAATCTTCAGGATACGGGTGCGCAAACTTCCACTGGGCTACATAGTTTTTCATGGCTGCACTGAACAAAGAATCCCCCAACACATACTGCAAATTGTACAGCATAGCTGAAGTTTTGGCGTACACGTGGCGGTAACCGCCTCCTTGTCC